>JAKFWB010000484.1 GCA_021732945.1 Porphyrobacter sp. | reverse complement strand
CTGCCCATCAGGCTGCTTGACCACGGTGTTGGTCACTACTCTGGTTCCGGGAAACAGGCTGAAGCCGCTCGGCAGATTGACCGGCACTGCGCTACCTGATCGCAAGCTGGCAATGCCATCCTCGCCCATGATCGTCATGCTGGTTTCGCCGGTGACTTTGTCGATGGTGTATTCGGCGTTCTGACCAGCTTCGGTGGTCAATTCGCCCGAGGTTTCCGAACGGTAGTTGACCAGAAACAGAGCGGCGACGCCTGCCACACCCAGAGCCCCGGAACCTGCCAGAAACAAAGCCATGGCGCGCATCGAATTGCCCCCAATCACAGAGACACCCAGCATCACCGATCAGTCGGCGGGGTGCAAGCTCTCTAACCGCGCTTGACCCAGCGACCATCCTCTTGGGCGAAATAGGCGCGCTCGATATCCTCGCGGCCATCATGCGCACGCCACGCTTGCCGCGCGGCGGGGGCGGCATCGGGCGGGAACAGCAGGAACACGCGCGCAAAACCGTCGGTCTCGCGGAACGTGCCATCGGCAAGGATCAGGTGCGTCGCGCCGTTGGCAGGGGCAAGATCATCGGAAAGCAGGATCGGCTGCTTGTCCGCGCCGGGGGCGTCGGCCATGCCATTGGCGAGAAAACTGTCCGGTCCGGCCTGCCACAGCGCGCGCGATATGGCCTGGCGCCGCTCGGCATCGGCGGAGACGACGAGCAGCCGCGCGCCTTCCCCCAGCACCCGCTTGGCGATCAGTGTAACGACCTTGTCGACCGGATCATGGGTGACCTGCCAGAAATCGAGCTTCATTGGTTGGCACCCTTTCCGCTGCGCTACTTGAAGCCTACCCGCCCTACCGCTCTGCTACTTGAGTCCGGAAATGCGGATCAACCTTCCACCACATCCCGCACAAACTGATCGAGCAGCCGAACGCCATATCCGGTCGCGCCCTTTTCCCACGTGTGGCCGGGCTTGTTCGACCACACCATGCCCGCGATATCGAGATGCGCCCAAGGGGTGCCGTCCTTGATGAAGCGCTGGATGAACTGCGCGGCGGTGATTGACCCTGCCTCACGCGGGCCGACGTTCTTGATGTCGGCAATCGGCGAATCGATCAGCTTGTCGTAATTCGGTCCGAGCGGCATGCGCCACAGCTTGTCGCCGCTTGCCTTGCCGGCTGCGCTCAGCTGTTCGGCGAGCGTGTCATCATTGGCGAACATCCCGCCATGTTCGTTGCCGAGCGCAATGATCATCGCGCCGGTCAGCGTGGCGAGATCGACGATCCGCGCCGCGTCATATTGCTGCTGCGCCCAGTGGAGCGCGTCGCACAGCACCAGCCGCCCTTCGGCATCGGTGTTGAGCACTTCAACCGTCTGGCCGCTCATGGTGGTGACGACATCGCCGGGGCGCTGCGCCTTGCCGTCGGGCATGTTTTCGACGAGGCCCATCACGCCGATGACATTGGCCTTGGCCTTGCGCGACACCAGCGCCAGCATTGCGCCCGCGACTGCACCTGCCCCGCCCATATCCCACTTCATGTCTTCCATCCCCGGCGGCGGCTTGAGTGAGATGCCGCCGGTATCGAAGGTGACGCCCTTGCCGACAAACACAGTCGGTTTGTCCCCGGCCGCGCCGCCATTCCAGCGGATTGCAAGCAGCTTCGATTCGCGTTCGGAACCCTTGCCCACGCCAAGCAGTGCGCCCATGCCGAGCGCCTCCATCTCGGCCTCGCCCAGCACGGTGATCTCCGCCCCGGTGCCCGAAAACGCGGCCTCGCACGCGGCGACGAAGCTGGCGGGGTAAATGATATTGGCAGGCTCGGTGACGAGACCGCGGGTGAACTCCACCCCCTTGGCCAACGCCGCCTCCCGCTGCCACGCGGCTTCGGTGCCGGTGGGGGCGTTGATGACATGGACTGTCTCAAGGCTCGGGCGCTTGTCGGCTGCCAGCTTGGTGCGATAGGCGTCATGCCGCCAGCCGCGCAGGCGCAGACCCAGCAGCACCGCCGCCGCATCATCCGCGCCCAGCCCGGCCTGCCCCAGATCGAGCACCATCGCCGCTTCGGTGGAAACGAGGAACTTCGCCGTCAGCGCCGCGCCCGCGCGTTCCAGATCGAGCCGCCGTTCAGCCCCGCCCGGCTCGCCCGCGCCAGCCACCGCAATCCGCCGGACCGCGCCATCAACAGTGGCAAATCCTTCAAACACTTGCCCCGCCCGGCCGGTGAAGCGCGATGCGGCAGCGCCTTCGATCAGCGCGGCATCCAGCCCGGTGAGCGCCGCGCCCTGATTGATCACACGGGCGTGCAGACGCAGGTCGGATGGCGGGGATGAATTAAAGTGGATGTGCATGGGTTCTCCGCGAACAGGGGTCGGGCCGCCGCGGTGATCCGCTGTCTGGAGAGCGCCTTGCGGCACGCATCAGACGCCGCACACACCGGGCCGCAAACGCGATTGCGATTAAGCGCGAGCGGTGCAATAGGCAAGGCCATGTCGGGAGGCTCGCCACACGGATCGCGCAACGCCGCGTGCCCCAGCTTGTGCTTCCCGGCCCAGGCTGCGGTGTCGCGCGCGCTTCAGGCGCTGGCGCTGCTGGCAGCCACCCCGCTCGCGGCGCAGCAGGCTCAACCCGAAATTGAGGTCACCGCTCCCGCACCCGCCCGCCAGATCGATTTCGAAGCGCGCGAACTTGCCTATAATAATGAAACCGAGACCGTCATCGCGCGCGGCGATGTGATCCTGCGGTCAGACGATCGCTCGATCCGGGCAGACGAGGTCACCTGGGATCGTCGCACCGGCCAGATCATCGCCACTGGCAATATCCGGCTGGTGAACGAGGCGGGCGATCAGCTGTTCACCGATCAGGTGGAACTGACCGAGCAATTTGACACCGGCGCAATGAGTGAATTGCTGATCGCCCTGCGCGCCGGAGGCCGCCTTGCGGCGCGGTCGGCCACGCGCGGAGCCGATGGCCAGGCGATCCTGGCCGATGCCGCCTATACCTCCTGCCCGCTGATCGATCCGGAAAGCTGCGCCGCAGACCCCGGCTGGCGCATCACCGCTGACCGTGTGATCTATGATCAGCAGGCCAACACGATCCGCTTTTCAGGCGCGGTGCTCGAATTGTTCGGCGCGCGCATCCTGCCGCTCCCCGGCCTTGGCCTGCGTACCGATGGCAAGGGCGAATCCGGCCTGCTGGTGCCTGATGTGCGCATCACACAGGTCAACGGGCTAGAAGTTAGCGGCGAATACTACTTTCGCATCGCCGATAATGCCGATCTCACGGTGGGGGCATCGGTGTTCTCCAACGTGGCTCCGCTCGCCAGTGCAAAATGGCGGCATCTCACGGAAAAAGGTGCCTATCAGGTCAGCGGCTACGCCACATTCAGCGACCGTCTGACCGATTTCACCGGGGCCGACAGCTTTCAAAGCGATCCGCGCGGATATCTGGACGCCAATGGCCGGTTCCAGTTTTCACCCGACTGGACACTGACAGGATCGATCCGCCTTGCGAGCGATCGCACCTTCCTGCGCCGTTACGATATCAGCCGCGATGACCGGCTGCGTTCGACCATCAATCTCGAACGCATCACCGATCTGTCCTATTTCTCGCTGGCGGGCTGGGCAACCCAGACCCTGCGGCTCAATGCCGATCAGGGGCAGGTTCCACTTGCTCTGCCCGCGATCGATTTTCGCCAGCGACTGGCCAACCGGGTGCTGGGCGGCGAGGTGCAATTTCATGCCAACAGCCTCGCCCTGCTGCGCAATAATGGGCAGGATACGCAGCGCGCCTTTGCCGGGGTGCAATGGGATCTGAAGCGGTTGACGGCCCTTGGGCAGGTCGTGACTCTAACCGCGCTGGCCCGCGGCGATGTGTACAACACCAACAATGTCGAAGCGACCACCACCGCCATCTATCGCGGCAACGAAGGCTGGACCGCGCGCGGCATTGCGACAGCCGCGCTCGAGATCGAATGGCCCTTCGTCGGTGAGGCGTTCGGCGGCACACAGG
>JAKFWB010000550.1 GCA_021732945.1 Porphyrobacter sp. | reverse complement strand
ACGCGGCGAAAGCTGCTATCCCCTCAATCGTCGTCCCGGACTTGATCCGGGGTTAGGCTAATCTTCGTCTGCAATTGCGCCGGAGTGAGCCAAGCCCCGTGTCAGGCACGGGGCGACGAATCCAGCTCTGTCGCACACGGGGTCGATACCCGCGCGGCAGGTCCTTCCTGCCGCGACGCGCAAGCGGACAGTTGCGCATAAGCGTGCCAGCGCGCCCTCACTTCACCGGAATAAACCGCACCGCCACCCCGCCGCCAGCCGCCAGCCGAACCGCGAAGCTCTCCCCGCCGGTCACCACCTGCTCCTTGATCACCATCGCATAGGGGTTGGTCTTCCAGTCCGCATCCGGCCCATCGCGATAGACTTGCGCGCGGTAGCGCTTGCCCACTTCGAGAAACGAAAGTGGCACGGACAGATCGCGCGCTTCCTCATCCGTCACCGCGCCGAGGAACCATTCCTTCGACTTCCGCCCTTGCCGCGCAAAGGCGACATAATCGCCGATCTCCCCGGCGAGCGCGATCGACTGCTCCCAATCGGCTTCCACGTCCTTGATGAACTGGAAGGCATCGGGCTTGGCCTCGTAATTCTCGGGCAGGTCCGCCGCCATCTGCACCGGGGAATAGAGCACCACATAAAGCGCCAGCTGCTTCGCCAGCGTCGTCTCGGGCCGGTTCGACGGATCGCCGCGCTGCATATCCTCGCGCAAGGGTGGGCGCTCATTAGGTTTCAGGTCGAAGATGCCGGGGGTGAAGTCCATCGGCCCCGCCAGCATCCGGGTGAATGCGAGCATCGCCTCGTGCTCGGGCGGGTTGGGCGGCGTGCCCCAGGCGTTGTATTCCATCCCCCGTGCGCCTTCGCGGGCGAGCCAGTTGGGATAGGTGCGCCTGAGGCCGGTGTCCTTGACCGGTTCGTGCGCGTTGATCGAAATCTGGCGCTTGGCCGCCTCCTGCACCACCTTCAGATGGTGGCGCACCATGAACTGGCTGTCGTGCCATTCGTTGCGGCGGATGCCGTTCTCGTCGATCCGCACCGCATCGCCCGCATCGGCGACATAGCCGGTCTTGACCGTGCGCACGCCGACCTGCTTCATCAGGTCCATCGCCGCGCCAAGCTGGTTCTCGTAATTGGTGATATTGGCCGAGGTTTCGTGGTGCCCGATGATCCGCACGCCCTTGGACTGCGCATAGCGGCCGAGTTCTTCCAGATCGTAATCGGGCATCGGCTTGGTGAAGTCGAACAGATCGCCGTTGTTGTACCAGTCGCCATCCCAGCCGATGTTCCAGCCTTCCACCAGCACGCCCGCGAACCCGTGCTTGGCGGCGAAATCGATATAGCGCTTGGTCTCCTCGGTCGTCGCGCCGTGGATGCCGTCGCGGCCCCAGGTGCGGTCGCGGATATGCATCGCCCACCAGATGCCGACATATTTGCCCGGCTCCACCCACGACACATCGCCGAGTGCGTTAGGTTCGTTCAAGTTGAGGATGATGTCCGAATTGATCAGGCCCACCGCTTCGCGCGCGACCTGAATGGTGCGCCACGGGCTTTTGAACGGGGCCTTGGTCTTAACCTTGGGCCCGCCGGTCCAGCTGCGCAGCTTGGATTCGAAATTGCCGGGGCGCAGCTGATCGAGCGACATGGCGGAATAGTCCACCAAGGCGGCTTCATGGATGCTGAAATAGGTGCCGGCTTCGTTGCGGAAGGTTGCGGGCGTGTGCGCATCGTCAACCTTGCCAGCCGGTGCGGTGCGGGTGAGGTATTCGTAACGGTTGAATTCGTCCGAGGGCGTGTACCACATCGTCGTTTTCTCGCCGACGCCGAACTGGGTCAGCTCCTCGGTGATGTTGACATCGCCTTGCAGCGCCGGTTGTTCGGGCAATTCGTAGCGGAAGCCGATGCCGGTGTCGAAGGCGCGGAACCGCACGACCATCTGCCGCGCCGGGCCTTCGCTGGCGGCGAAGGTGACCGCGAGTTCATTGTGCTGATCGCGCACCACGCGGCGCTCGCCCCACGGCTGTTCCCAGCTGCTGTCCTTGCTGGCGCGGGCCGATCCGGCGATGGCAAGGCCGCGTTCAAAGCCGTGGTGCTCGGCAAACAGCATGCCCAGCTTGGAGGACGCAATCACGGTCTCGCCTTCGAAGCTGACGGCATAGGTGGCCTGCCCGCCATCGTCTCTGACAGTGACCGTGATCTTGCCATCGGGCGAGGTCACCTCCAGCGTCTCGGCGCTGAGCGGCGCTGCCGCCCAAGCGACTACTGCCACCGCGATCATCCGGGTCCAAAGCTTTGTCATGCGTCCTCTCCCGCGCTGCGATCAGCGCCTCATTTGGTCTCTGCGTAGATCCGGAAGCCCCATGCGGGCAGATCGAGCGTTTCGCCGCCGGTGAACTGTTCCGCCGCGCCGCTTAGCGCATCGGTGTAGCGGCCATGATGGCGCGCTTGGCTGAAGGTGATGCTGTGCGGCCTTGGCGAGAGGTTGAACACGGCGAACACCCGCTCGCCTGCCGCTCCGCGCGTAAAGGCATAGACATCGCTCGCCGCGCTGGTCGGCACCTCCACCATGGCCGCGCCAAACCGCCCGTTGTGGAGCGCGGGGCTTGCGGTCTTGATTGCGATCAGCTTGCGGAAAAGCGCATCATGGCGACCGACCTTCCAGCTGATCGGGTCTTTCTCGAAGAACAGCAGCTTGCGATCGAGATCGGCTTCCTGCCCATTATAGATCAGCGGCAATCCGCTCCCCACAAAGGACAGCGCAATCGCTGCCTCATAGGCCGGGCCGTAGATGTCCGAGGCGACGCGGTCCCATGAATTCTGATCGTGGTTGTCGGTATAGACCATGCGCAGGGCGGCATCAGGCCAGCTTTCGGCTTGCTCGGCATAATAGCCGCGCATCGCGCCTGCCCCGCTTCCGTCCTTGACTGTGCGCTGCATCGCGTCCTTCCATGTCCACGCATAGGTCGCATCAAAGGCGCGGGTGTGCAGATCGCGCTCTTCCCATTCGGCGAGCAGGAAGACAGGCTTCACCTTGCCGAGTTCGGCGCGCGCGGTCTCCCAGAAATCGGTCGGAACATAGCCCGCCACATCTGCGCGGTAGCCATCCACGCCGAATTCGCGCACCCAGTAAACAAGACTTTCGGTCATGTAGCGGCGCAGGGCGGGCTGCGCGTAATCAAGGTCGGCGACATCGGTCCAATCGGTGCCGTTGGGCGACATCAGCGCGCCTTCCGGGGTGCGGGTGTACCATTCGGGGTGGCTCACCGTCAGCGGATTATCGAAGGCCGAATGGTTGGCGACCCAGTCGAGGATCACCTTCAGCCCCAGCCGGTGCGCCTCGTCCACAAAGGCGCGGAACTCCGCCTCGGTGCCCAGATCGGGATTGACCGCGCGATAATCGCGCACCGCATAGGGGCTGCCGAGCGAGCCCTTGCGGTTCGCCTCGCCAATCGGATGGATCGGCATCAGCCAGATGATGTCGACACCCATCGCCGCGAGGCGCGGAAGCTGCTGCTGCGCGGCGGTAAAGGTGCCTTCCTGTGTGAACTGGCGGGTGTTGAGCTGATACAGCACCGCATCGCGCGTCCAGTCGGCATTGGTAAGCTCGACCGGCGGGCGCGGTGTGTAGTCGGGCTCTGCCTGCGCGGGCGCGGCTATCAGGACGGCCGCCGAAAGGGCCAGCGATCGGACAAAAAGGGACTTGATCATTGGTCTTGCTCCTTCACCAGCAGCGTGGCTGCTGCCGCCAGCACAAAACTCACCGCCGCAATCACCATCGCGTAGATCGGCTCACCGCCGAACAGGTTGGTGACAAGGAAGCCGAGCAGCGTCGCCGCCAGCAGCTGCGGCACCACGATGAAGATGTTGAACACCCCCATGTAAATGCCCATTTTCTGGGGCGGAACCGAGCCCGCCAGAATCGCATAGGGCAGCGACACGATCGAGGCCCAGGCGATGCCGATGCCAATCTGCGGCACCCACAGCAGCGCTGGATCGCGCACCAGCAG
>JAKFWB010000581.1 GCA_021732945.1 Porphyrobacter sp. | reverse complement strand
ACCGCCCTCCGCCGCCGCCAAATCCGCCCGGTCCGCCCGCAGGCGCACCGATGCTGCCATTGGTCGAGAAAGTGAATTGCAAGCGGTTTGCCCGTGTTTCGGCAAAGCTCACCGAACGCCGGTCAACCGCGATCAAGCGGCCATCGGCATCGCGCGTCGCCCGCCGCGGAAACGCCGCATCGATCTCGGGCGTGATCTGCGGAAAGCCGCTGACGACATTGTCGGATTGGTTGCGGATATATTCCACCGACAGCCGCGATCCCTGCCAGAACGGCAATTCCCAATTGGCGGCGAATTTCCAGTCGCGCTGGGTTTCCGGCGGAAGATCGGGATTGCCGCCGGTACGCACCGTTGCCAGCACAGTTTCGCCGCGGGTGAAATCGAACACCGGCACGTTGAGGTTGAAAATCTGCGGATTGCCGAGCGCCGCCAGGCCCGGCGCCACCTCGCGCCAGATATAGGTCGCCGATAGATCAAGCCCGTCCACCGGCGACCACGTCAGCCCCGCATTCCAATCACCCAGCACGCCAAAATCGCTGAGATCTTCCACCCCGGCTTGCAGATTGAGCGTAAAGCTGCCGAGCGCATCGGCCACGCCCGCGCGGCGGCTGGTGATCGGCACCACCAGATTGGCCCCGGTGGAAAGCTGGCGGCGCGTCAGCGTAGCGCCCTGGGTCGAACGCGTGTCGCTGCTTTCAATCCGCTGCCAATCCAGCCCGACATCAAAGGTCGCCAGCACCTCACCCGCAGGCAGTTTCCCTACCGGGCCATTCAGCGTGGTGAGAGAGCTGCCGTTGATCACCCGGCTGCGCGCCACGTCAAAGCCATTGGCGGCATCGGCCGGAAGGGATCCATCCAGCGCCAGCGTGCCCGCCAGCGCGGCCGATGTGAACGCGGTGGTATCAAACCGCCGGTCAATCTCGGTCTCACTCTCGCTGAATGATCCGTCGAAGGTGCTGGTCAGGCGGAAGGCATTCACGGGCTTGGTCAGCGAACCGGCGGTTGAAATCGTGTCGGTCGATGTACGCCGAGCCAGTGGCGTATCCCCGCCGAAGGTGCGCAGCACGCCTTCATCCGCCAAATCCGTACGCAGCCGCACGGTGTTCAACCCGTCAAGACTGCGGCTTTCATTGCGGGCATAGCTGAGGTTGGCGCTGAGCGAGGTGCCGCTATCGATAAAGGCCTTGGCCCATGACACGTTGCCATCGAGGCCGAAGGTATCAGCCACCAGACTGCGGAACGGCGCTTGCGCCGGATCGCCCGGCACGGTCGAAACCGAACCTTCGGTCTGGCGGATATCGCGTTCATCCTCGGTCAGCAGCGACCCGTCCTGCACCTGAAAACTGGCGTTGATCCGCCCGCCATTGGCAATCTTGAGCAGACCGATCTGCTGCTCGTTACGGGTGAAGCCGCCGCGCGAGGGCGCTTCGAATTCGAGATCGAGCTGGCGGTTGGAATAATTGTCCTTGAGGATCAGGTTGATCACCCGGCGATCGGGCGCGAAGCCGAAACGTTGGGCGACCTCTTCGGGAAACACCTCGACCCGCGCCAGCGCTTCGGGCGGGTAATTGGCGAATTCGCGGAATGATCCGATGCGGATGCCATTGATCAGGATGATGGGCTGGCCGCCGCCGCCGCGCCCGCGCGCCGATCCGGTGCGCGCGCTGATCTGGGCAATCAGATCAGTGATCGAGGTGACACCTTCGGCCGCAATAGCGGTTTCATCCAGTTCCAGCAGCGGTGCCTGTTCAACCACTAACTGGCCCTTCAGCCGTCCCGCCCTGACCACGATTTCGCCATCAGTTGAGGCGTCCAGGCCGCTCTCGACAGCGGCAGCACCACCGGCGCTGGTGGCCTTATCATCGGCGGCAGATTGCGGCACAACTGCGGGAACAGGCTGAGTCTCGGTGTTGCCCGCCAACAGCGGCATGGCGATCGCGAGACTCGCAAAGCAAGTGCCAGCGCGCAACACGGCGCGGGAAAGCGGGGAGAGGTTCATCGGGTCCCTTTACGTCAATCTTGTCGGCGAGCCGGCTATTGCCATTTCCCGCAGGTGTGCCTGAAGCAATACGGCGCAAAATGACGCTGCAATGGCCCGGCTGAACACAGTCTGTGCGCCCCTAAAGCACGAGCCTTCCCTTTTGGTTCCCGTATCGCTAAAGCGCAGCCGCATATCGACGGGCGTATTGTGCGCCGCAAAAGAAACAAAGGAATTACATGGCCAAGGAAGAACTCCTCGAAATGCGCGGGCGCGTGGTTGAGTTGCTGCCCAATGCGATGTTCCGGGTGGAGCTTGAAAACGGCCATGAAGTGCTGGGCCACACCGCAGGCAAGATGCGCAAGAACCGCATCCGCGTGCTGGTGGGCGATGAAGTGCTGTGCGAATTGACGCCGTATGATCTCACCAAGGCGCGCATCACTTACCGCTTCATGCCGGGTCGCGGCGGCCCCGGCCCGCAATAAGGGCCACGGGCCCGCCTCATGGGCTCTCTCCATCTCACCTTGGCGTCAGCATCCCCCCGGCGGCGCGAGCTGCTCGGGCGGCTGGGTCTTGTGCCTGACGCTGTCACCCCGGCGGATATCGACGAGACCCCTCTGCCGGGCGAACTCCCGCGTGCCTATGCCCTGCGCATGGGGCGGGAAAAGGCGCTAGCGGTGGCGGCGCACGGATTTGTGCTGGCGGGTGATACGGTGGTGGCGGTCGGACGGCGGATCCTGCCCAAGACCGAAACCGAAGCCGAAGCGCGTGCCTGCCTCGAACTGATGAGCGGGCGGCGGCATCAGGTGCTCTCCAGCGTGGCGCTGCGCGCCAGCGACGGGGCAATGCGCGAGCGATTGAGCGAGACCGTGGTGCATTTCAAGCGGCTCTCGGCCGAGGAAATCGCGGCCTATCTCGCCAGCGGCGAATGGCAGGGCAAGGCGGGCGGCTATGCTATTCAGGGCGCGGCGGAAGGCCTGATCGAGTGGATCAGAGGCAGCCATTCGGGCGTGATGGGCCTGCCGCTCTATGAAACGCGCGCGCTGCTGAAGGCGGCAGGGTTTCATGTTGCCTGAGTGGCTGATCGAACAGGGCATCGGCGAAACCCGCGCGCTGCTGGTTGAAGGCGAGCAAGTGCTGGCAGCGAAGCTGATGTGGCCCGGCGAATTGACGGCGGGCGCGCGGGTTGCGGGTCAGCTCACCGCCAAGCTCAAGGGCACGCGGCGCGGGGTCGCGCTGCTGGATGGCGGCAACGAAGCGCTGGTCGATCACCTGCCGCCGCAGGTGACCGAGGGACAACGGCTTGACCTCGCCATCACCCGCGGGCCGCTGGCCGAGCGCGGGCGGCTGAAACGCGCGCAGGCGCGGGTGGCGGCGGGCGATACGCCAACCGCGCCCTCGCCGCTGGCCGATGGCACGATCATGCGTCGCTTCCCCGCTGACTTGTGGGAAGAGGTGTGGCACGCCGCATCGTCTGGCAGCCTTGACTTTCCCGGCGGCGAAGTGCTCGTCAGCGTCACCCCGGCGATGACGGTGATTGATGTCGACGGCATTGGGAGCCAGCGCGAGGTGGCACTGTCCGCAGTGCCCGCAATTGCCCGTGCGCTGGCGTGGTTTGATCTTGGCGGCAATATCGGGATCGATTTCCCCACGCTCGCCGCCAAGGATGATCGCCGCGCGGTCGATGAAGCGCTGGGGGCGGCGCTGACAGGTTGGCCGCATGAACGCACCGCGATGAACGGCTTTGGCTTCGTCCAATTGGTCGCACGGCTGGAGGGCCCGTCGCTGCTGCACCGCTTCGCAACCTCGCGGACAGGCATGTGCGCCCGCTACGCCGTGCGGGTGGCGGAGCGCGCCGAGGGCCGTGGCCCGATCCTCGAACTGCGCGTGCATCCTGCGCTCAAAGCCAAGCTCAAGCCTGAATGGCTCGCCGAGCTTGCCCGCCGGACAGGACGCGAAGTGCGGTTAGAGGCCGATCCCGGCCTTGCGCTTGAAGCGCCGAGTGCCCAAATTCTGAGCCTATGACCACCAAAT
>JAKFWB010000315.1 GCA_021732945.1 Porphyrobacter sp. | reverse complement strand
CCTCTTTAGAGGAGGGGGTTGGGGGTGGTGCCGATATCCGCACAATCCTCGCCAACCTGTGGGACGCATGGCGCGCGCTTAGCGATGCGCGCGATGCGCGCGATCCGCTCGCGCTCGAATTGCCCGAACGCCGCGTGGTGCTCAATGAAAAGGGCGAGATCGCCGAGATCGCCATCCGCGAACGCCTCGATGCGCACCGTGTGGTCGAGGATTTCATGATCGCCGCAAACGTGGCGGCGGCGAAGGCGCTGGAGGCGAAAACCGCCCCCGTCGTTTACCGCATCCACGAACCGCCGAGCCGCGAGAAGCTGATTGCTCTGCGCGATTACCTCGCCACAATGGGCAAGAAGCTGGCCCTGGGGCAGGTGGTGACGCCGGGGTTGTTCAACCGGATGCTCAAGGACGTGACCGACGAGGCCGAAAAGGAGCTGGTGATGGAGGCAGTGCTGCGCAGCCAGACGCAGGCCTATTATGGGCCAGCCAATGCCGGGCACTTTGGGCTTTCGCTGGGCTCCTACGCGCACTTTACCTCGCCGATCCGCCGCTATTCCGATCTGCTGGTGCACCGCGCGCTGGTCGATGCTTACAAGCTCGAACAGCCCGCTCCGCCGGGGTCGATCCCGGCCACCAGTGGGTTGTCAGACCGCGACCGCGCCTCGCTCCAGCAAGTCAGCGACGCGATCAGCCAGACCGAACGCCGGGCGATGGAGGCTGAGCGCGATACCATCGATCGCTATGTCGCGGCGTGGCTGTCCGCGCGTGTGGGCGAGGTGTTCGACACGCGCATCACCGGGGTGCAGAGCTTCGGCTTCTTCGCCACCATAGTCGGCCTTGGCGGCGACGGGCTGGTGCCGATCTCAACACTTGGGGGCGAATATTTCCGCCACGATGAAGCCGCGCAGGCGCTGGTTGGCACCGACAGCGGCACCGCCTACGCCAGCGGCGATCGGTTGAAGCTCAAATTGGCCGAGGCCAACCCGCTGACCGGGGCGCTCAAGTTTGTGCTGCCCGATGCCGATCCCCGCGCCATTGAACCGCGCGGCACACGGCAGGATGATCGGCGCGGCGGACCGAGGAAAGCCGGCAAGTTCATGGTCGGCCAGCGCGGGCGGCCGGGCAATATCCGCCATCAAGGCCGCAAGAAATGAGCCACGCTCAGGTGTGGAGCGCGTTGCCAGCCTCATCATAGTCGGCCGGGATGATATAGACCGGGCAAGACAGTGATCCGGCCGCAGCCGAGAAGTGTGTCACCAACGGCCCCGGATTGCTGCCCTTGGCTGCGCCCAGCACCAGCGCGGCTACCTCGGCATGCTCTGCCAGGAACTCGCTGACGATTTTCTGCCCCATCCCGATCTTGACTGAGATGGTCGGCATGATCCCGCTGGTCGCCAGCAGATTGCCTGCCACCCCATGGGCGAGCATTTCTGCCCGGTCCCGCGCCTCGGCCTCGATGGTAGCCTGCACCGCGCCAAACGCGCTGAAATTCTGCTGGGGGACGAGCGCCAGCAAATGCACCGCGCCGCCCACCGCCACCGCTCGGCGCGCGGCATAGCGCAAGGCGGCGGTCGCCTCTTCGCTCTCGTCGATGATGACCAAAAATGTGCGCATCTACCAAACAGCCCCGTTGGCGCGCAGGTATCAATGCATTCGTATGGATTGGCAAGTCCCGGCGCGCCAACCCCCATTCTGGCCCTTGCCCGGGCCAAGGGAATTGGCCAGAGACGGGAGCAAGGATCGATCAAGGGAGTATCGCGGATCATGGCCTTGGACATCAAGATGCCGGCTTTGTCACCCACCATGGAAGAGGGCACGCTGGCGAAGTGGCTGGTCAAGGTCGGGGACTCGGTGTCCTCTGGCGATATCATGGCCGAGATTGAGACCGACAAGGCGACGATGGAGTTCGAGGCGGTCGATGAAGGCGTGATTGCCGAAATCCTGATCGAAGCGGGCACTGAAAACGTGAAGGTCGGCGCGGTCATCGCGCGGCTAACGGTTGAAGGCGAAGAGGCGTCGCCTGCGCCAGCCGCAGCCCCCGCAATAACAGCCGCTGATGGCCCCGCCGCTACGCCGACGGCAAAGAAGCTGGCCGAGCAGAACGGGGTCGATCTCTCCACCCTCACCGGCACCGGCCCCAAGGGCAAGATCACGAAGGAAGATGTCGAAGCTGCGATTGGTTCACAACCGCGAGTCCCCGCACCGGCGGGGACCTTAGTCGGTGGAGCGCAAACGCCAGAGACCCCCGCCTTCGCGGGGGCGCGCGAAGTTGCGGAGGGCGCGCGCGTCATCGCTTCGCCGCTCGCCAAGCGGATCGCGGCGGACAAGGGTGTCGATCTGGCGCTGGTCCAAGGCTCCGGGCCCAATGGCCGGATCGTCAAGGAGGATGTCGAGAACTTCACGCCATCGGCCCCCGAGCGAGTCCCCGCGCAGGCGGGGACCTCGGGAGTCAGCGCGCCTCCGAAGGAGGCTCCCGCCGCCGCGGGAGCTCGCGAAGCCATCGAAGGCGGCGCGCCGTATGCCGAGGAAAAGCTTTCGGGCGTGCGCAAGGTCATCGCCCGTCGCCTGACCGAGAGCAAGCAGACCGTCCCGCACTTCTATCTCACCATCGACATCCGGCTCGACCCGCTGCTCGAACTGCGCGCGCAGCTCAACAAGTCGCTGGAGCCTGACGGCGTAAAACTGTCGGTCAACGATCTGCTGATCAAGGCGCTCGCCCGCGCGCTGATCCGCGTGCCGCAATGCAATGTCAGCTACCACGGCGACACGCTGCGCCGGTATAGCCGCGCCGATATCTCGGTGGCGGTCGCCGCGCCCTCGGGCCTGATCACACCGGTCATCACACACGCCGACACCAAGGGCCTCGCCGCGATCTCGACCGAGATGAAGACCCTCGCGGGCAAGGCGCGCGATGGCAAGCTGATGCCGCACGAATATCAGGGCGGCACCGCGAGCCTCAGCAACCTCGGTATGTTCGGGATCAAGCAGTTCGACGCGGTGATCAACCCGCCGCAGGGCATGATCCTCGCAGTCGGTGCAGGGCAGCAGGCACCCTATGTGGTGAACGGCGCGATTGAAGTCGCAACCGTGCTCCTCGCGAGCGGCAGCTTCGACCACCGCGCCATCGACGGCGCGGACGGTGCGCAACTGATGGAGGCGATCAAGCAGCTGTGCGAGAACCCGATGGGGCTGGTGGTGTGACCTCTCCGCCTCTCCAACTCCGACTTGCGGGCAGGCCCGCAAGTCTCCGTATCCTCTCCGGCAAGCGGAGAGGAAAAGGTGCGTGATCCAATCGTAAACTCCTCTCCCCTTGCGGGAGAGGAAGGGGCCCGCCGCGCAGCGGTGGGAAGGAGAGGGGGCAGGCATGATCTTCTTCCGCTCGCCAAAAGGATGCGGCGTGAGCCGACTGAGGCCGAGGCGAAGCTTTGGTCGATACTGCGTGGCCAGCGCCTCGGCGGGTTGAAGTTCAGGCGGCAGGACCAGTTGGGCGATTATATCGTCGATTTCGTGTGTTTCGGCGCGCGGGTGATCGTCGAGGCTGATGGCGGGCAGCATGCTGAAAACTCTGCTGATGCGGTTCGGGATGCTTGGCTGACGGAGCAGGGTTTCCGCGTGTTACGGTTCTGGAACAACGACATTCTTGGCAATCTGGATGGAGTTGCGAGGGTGATTTTGGACGCATCCTTGCCCCCTCTCCCCAACCCCTCTCCCGAAGTGGGAGAGGGGCTTTGAGCCGCTCCCCCCTGATCCGCGTCACTGCCATGCCGGCCGACACCAACCCCTATGGCGGGGTGTTTGGCGGATGGCTGATGGCGCAGATGGCGCTCGGCGCTGGGTCGCTGGCGAGCCGGGTGGGGCAGGGCAAGGCGGTGGTGGTCTCCGCGACCGACTTTGCCTTTCCGGGCGCGATGGCGGTGGTGGATGAGCTCAGCGTCTATTGCGACGTCACAGCCACTGGCACCACCTCGCTTACCATCGCCGCCGAAGCCATCGCGCGGGAGCGCAATGGTGAAGTGACCACGCTGGTGGCCA
>JAKFWB010000141.1 GCA_021732945.1 Porphyrobacter sp. | reverse complement strand
GATCTGCGCAACCAGCTCGCGCTTGCCTACGAAGGGCAGTCGGAGGCGCTGAGCAAGAATCTGAAGGCGCAAACCAGCGTCGAGGAAATCTTCCGCCGCGCGCAAAAGGCTTTCAATGCCTGGACGCTGCTGCCGCCGGAGGAACGGACCTCGGCCTCGATCCTCAAAGCGCTGGACTTCGACTTTTTCGAGCTTCTCGACGCGGTGACGATCGCGCGGTCGCGCAAGCATATTGAGACGTTCTACGACACGAAGGACATCGGCAAGTTTCCCCAGCGCTGTAAACCGCTGTCGTTCCACTGCCCGATCACGCAGCGGGCGGACGTGATGGGGCTGAATGATATCTTCACCCAGCTCTCCGTGCTGAAGCTCGCCGTATACGCGCCGATCAGCTACATCCTTCCGAGCCGGCTGCGGAAATACGAGGAGATCTACGACACCCAGGTTGAGGGCGGCCGGGGCAAGCTTCGGCAGGCCGATCGCGAGCGCAGCCTTCAGGCGCTGATGACCACCAATCTGCTCAAGCGCCTCGAAAGCTCCGTCGAGGCGTTCCGCCTCACCCTGCGTTCGCTCGGCGGAAACATCTTGCGCGCCATTGAGGCCATTCGTGACTTCGAGCGGTCTGGCGGCACGCAGAGCGTGAGCGATTTTCTGGCGGACGAGGAATTGCTCGACGCTGAAGACGACGATCTGGCCGGACTGGGTGATTTCACCGTCGGCAAGAAGGTGCAAATCAGCCTTGCTGATATGGATCTGCCGTCGTGGAAACATGATCTCGAGGCCGATCTCGCGCTCATCGAGGAGCTGATCGCCTCGATGGACAAAGTCGGCCCGGACGACGACGCAAAGCTCCAGCACCTCATGCAGGTGCTCGGGCAGAAGGTGAGCGAACCGCTCAATCCGGGCAACAGCAAGGTCCTGATCTTCACCGCTTTCGCCGACACGGCAAATTATCTCTATGCCAATCTGGCGCCGTTCGCGCAGCAGCTGGGGTTGCAGACCGGGAAGGTGACGGGCTCCGGCGCGCCGAAAACCACGCTCCGGAAGAGTTATGACTTTCAGGGCGTGCTCACGCTCTTTTCGCCGCGATCCAAGGAGAAGGCGATCGTCCTGCCCAACGAACCGGGCGAGCTGGATATCCTGATCGGCACGGACTGCATCTCCGAAGGCCAGAACCTTCAGGACTGCGACTACCTCGTCAATTACGACATCCACTGGAACCCGGTGCGCATCATCCAGCGCTTCGGCCGGATCGACCGCATCGGTTCGCAGAACGCCCAAATCCAGCTGGTGAACTATTGGCCCGACATCTCTCTCGACGAGTACATCAATCTCAAGGAACGCGTCGAAAACCGCATGGTGATCGCCGACGTAAGCGCGACCGGCGACGACAACGTCCTCACCGCCAAGAGCAGCGACATCGCCTACCGCAAGGAACAGCTGAAGCGTCTTCAGGAGGAGGTCATCGAGCTGGAGGACGTGAAGACCGGCATCTCGATCACCGATCTCGGCCTCAACGATTTCCGGATGGATCTGCTGAACTACGTCAAGGAGCATGGGGAGCTCGACGGCCTGCCGAACGGAATGCACGCCGTCGTTCCCGCGCAGCCTGAGCTAGGCCTTCGGCCGGGCGCGATTTTCGCGCTCAAGAACATCCACGACAGCGTCAACATCAACCAGCAGAACCGGCTGCACCCCTACTATCTGGTCTACATCGGCGACGACGGCGAGATCGTCGCCGACCACACCGAGGTGAAGCGCCTGCTCGACCTCGTCCGCTTAAGCTGCAAGGGCCGACCCGACCCGATCCAGGACGTCTGCCGCATCTTCAATGACCGGACGCAGGATGGCCGGAAGATGGATCGCTACTCCGAGCTGCTGAGCAGCGCCATCCGCTCGATGATCGAAGTGAAGGACGAGAAGGACATCGACAGCTTGTTCAGCGGTGGCCGGACCACGGCGCTGGTGCATAGCATCGCAGGGCTGAATGACTTCGAGCTTATTGCTTTTGTCGTGATCGAGGGGACCGGCGCATGACGGCCTTCTTCGACTATCCCAAGAGCGCCGCCTTCGGCCGCGTGGTGCCGAAGAACAAGATATACGAGCACGCCGTCGCCAACACCGCGCTCAAGGATCTGTTCGTGCGCGAAGTCGATCAGATCGTCTGGCGGTTCAAGCTGGCCCCCGAGACGACCAATCTCGACGCTACCTCGGCCGTGTCCGAGGTCCAGGTGTTCGGCATATCGCTCAAGACCGGACATCTCGATGAAGCCGTCCTGCGCGCGATCGACAAGGCGATCCCGTTTCCCCTGATCTTCGAACTGACCTGGCGCGGCAAGCGCAAGGGGACGGCCGCCTTCAAGCGCCCGAGTGAGGCGGACGGCTCCAAGTGGGTGATGAGCGAGTATTTCGCCACCGATTGGGCGCCGGAGGATGCGCCGCGTGAGCCGCTGCCGGTCGCGCTCGATCTGGGCGCCCTCTATGACCGCCTTCTCACCGCCATGATGCCCACGTCTGCGCAAATCAGCGAGGACATCCGGACGCGGGTGGAGCGGATGGAGGCGATCCGAGCCAAGACACGGGAGCTGGACCGGATCAAGGCGCGGCTCGCCCGCGAGAAGCAATTCAACAAGCGTGTGGCGATCAACGCCGAGCTGCGCATGGCGAAGCAGGAACTGGAGCGGCTGACAGCGGGCGAACCTGTTAGCGCTGTGACGGACAAGTAAGAGGAAGCGTATGGAAAAGCTGAAGATGCACAGCCCCGACCTAAGTCAGGAGAATGTTGCGAAAATCCGCGCGATGTTTCCGGACTGCGTCACCGAGGCAATGGACGAAAATGGGAAGGTTCGGCTGGCTATCGATTTCGATCAGCTTCGCCAGGAGCTGAGCGATTACATCGTAGAAGGACCGCAAGAGCGATATCGGCTGGATTGGCCGGGCAAGCGAGAAGCGCTGATTAACGCGAACGCGCCTATCGCGAAAACGCTGCGTCCGGCCGATCAAGAAAGTGTAGAATTTTCTACTACAAAGAACCTATTTGTTGAGGGTGACAACCTCGAAGCTCTGAAGTTACTTCAAGACATATATATCGGCTCGGTACGGATGATATACATCGATCCGCCATACAATACAGGAAACGACTTTGTTTACAGAGACCGCTTTGCGCAAGGCTCTGAGGAGTATCTGAGAGTTTCCAATCAAAAAGACGAAGAAGGCAACCGCCTTGTCGCCAACCTGACCGCAAATGGCCGCTTCCATTCTGAGTGGCTATCAATGATGTATCCACGCCTGAAGGTGGCGAAAAATCTGCTTCGTGATGATGGGGCGCTTTTTGTCAGTATAGATGATACTGAGGTCGCAGGTCTGCGGCACATGCTGGATGAAATATTCGGCGCGGAAAACTTCATAACAGAAATAGTGTGGGAGGGCGCAAATAAGAACGATGCTCGCCAGATTGGCGTCTCTCATGAGTATGTTCTCTGTTACGTCAAGAATAGGGCCGCTACAAAAGCCTCATGGACGATGACAAAGGAAGGGGTGGAGCCAGTTCTGAGAGAGGTCGACCGCTTGAAAGGAGTTCACGGCAAGGATTTCGAAACAGCATCAGAAGAGCTGGCTGGTTGGTTTCGAGCGATGAAGGCGACGCCTTCTTTTGGTCTGCGGCGGTTTCGATACATTGATGAACGTGGTGCCTACAAGGAAGACGACCCGACGGCTCCGGGTGGCCGTAAATTCGAACTGAAAAATCCAAAGACGGGAGAGGCTATTCCTTTACGGCCGAACCGGGGTTGGGCATTCGACCAAGAAACCTTCAACAGAATGGTCGAAGAGGGCCGAGTTTCATTTATATCGCCGACCAGTGTCATGGTTAGGCGATATCTTCATGAGACTGATGCGCAGACTCCGCAGAGTGTCTTTTATCAACCGGCGCGGTCGGCGTCGGAACGTTTGTCAAAGCTTCTCGGTGGTGGCTATTTCGATTTTCCAAAGGACGAGACCATCATCCAAAAATTTGTTGATATGGCG
>JAKFWB010000482.1 GCA_021732945.1 Porphyrobacter sp. | reverse complement strand
TCGGGCGGAGCTGGAAATTCCGCTGGGTTCGGGTGCCCGCGAACTTGGTCTGCGGCCGTCGATCTGGGCTGACATTGGCGCGCTGTGGGGCGTGGAAACCCCGGTGTTGCAGGACAATCCCACGGGCGTGCAGCAGCGCGATGCCGACGGCAATCTGTTGTTCATTACCCGGCGCCTTGATGCAATGGGACAGCCGGTTTCTGACCAGTTTGGAAATCCGGTGTTTGATCCTACCACGGCGGCGCTAGCGCCCGACGGCACCGCCAACACGCGGTTTGTGCGCGCAGGCAGCGCCATCCGCGAAACCTTTCTCGGGGATTCGCCCAGCCCGCGCATTACCGCCGGGATCGGCGTCAACTGGAATTCACCTTTCGGACCGTTCCGCATCGACTTCTCCCAGACCATTCGCAAGGTTGAAGGCGATGATGAGCGCCGCTTTACATTTAACGTAGGAACCCAATTCTGATGACTAGCTTCACCAAAATTCTCGCCCCCGCTGGCCTTGCGCTGATGGCGCTGGCGGCAATTCCGGCTCAGGCCCAGGTTGAAGGCCGCATGGCTACCGTCGATGTCTCGCGCACGATCATTGGCACCAGCGCCTTCCAGACCGCTTACGAGCAGGTCAACCAGACCTATGCCCAGCAGAACGAATTGCGCCGCACCAAGGCGCAGGAACGCCAGACCCTGCTCCAGACCTTCGACACCAATGGTGACAAGCAGGTTAATGATGCCGAGCTCGCTGCCAAGCAGAACAGCCCCGATTTCACCAAACTCCAGACGATGGAGCAGGAAATTCAGGCGCTCAGCAACCAGATCGATGGCGCGCGGATTTATGCGGTGGAACAGATCATCGTCCAGTTTGGCGCTGCCTTGCAGGAAGTGACCACAAAGGATCAGATCAAGCTTGTGCTCGAGCCGGGCTCACTGCTGTTCGCCGCGCCGGAAGCTGATATTTCGCAGAAGGTGACCACCGCGCTCAACGCCAAGGTGCCGAATGTCGGCGTGGTGCCGCCCGCGGGCTGGCAGCCGAGCCGCGAAGGCGTGCAGATCTATCAGGAAATCCAGCAGCGTCTGGCGCTGGCGGCGCAGCTTCAGCAGCAGCAGGCCGCCCAGCAGCAGGCAAACCCTGCCGCGCCGGTTGGCCGCTGATCGCCCGTCGGAGCGCGGACAATGAACGAAGCGGGTAACGCACCGGCGGAGGTGCTGGATTACGATATCGTCAAGATCCTCAAGGCCTTGCCGCATCGTTACCCGCTGCTGCTGGTCGACCGGGTGAGGTCGATCACGCTGGGTGAACGGATCCACGCGGTGAAAGCCGTGAGCATGAACGAACAGTTCTTCCAGGGTCATTTCCCTGGCGCACCGATCATGCCCGGCGTGCTCCAGATCGAGGCGCTGGCGCAGGCTGCGGGCATCCTCGGGATCGAAACGATGGAGCTGGCGGGCACAGGCAAGCTGGTGATCTTCATGGGGATCGAGAACGCCAAGTTCCGCGCCCCGGTGACGCCCGGCTGCCTGCTCGATCTGCATGTGGAGTTCACGCAGAAGCGCAGCCGCGTCTACAAGTTCAAGGGCGTCGCCAGCGTTGAGGGCAAGACCACCTGCGAGGTTGAGTTCACCGCCATGATGACTGATCCGCCTGCCTGAGAGCGTGCGGGGGCAATTTTCCTACCGGGTTGTGATGCGCTAGATACGGTGGAATGGTTGCCTCCTTCGCCTTGTCTCGCTTCAGTTCGGTTGGTGGGTCGGTCGACAAGCCTATCGCCACGTTTCTTTCTGCGGCGGCGATATGTCAACTTCGGCTTTTGGCTGCAAACCACTGTCTATACAGGGAAAAACCTGCGGGAGAGGCGGTTGACAGGGTGTCAGCTTTGTCAACTTCGCGCGAGAGCTGCGATTGCGGTTCAGGTCGATCGGTCGGTTTGAGCGAGAAGGTCGGCAAGCGGGCGGAATCGCTTGCATTCGTGGCCATTCCCGACTACGCGCGCCGCTTCCCAATCATAGCACCGCCGGTCGGCACCGGCGAAAGCTCAAAGGAATTTCATCATGAAGGCCGAAGGTCACCCCGATTACCACCTGATCACGGTCAAGATGACCGATGGCACCGAATATCAGACCCGGTCGACCTGGGGCAAAGAAGGCGACACCATGTCGCTCGAAATCGACCCGCTCAGCCACCCGGCATGGACCGGTGGCCGCCAGCAGGCGTCCGAAGGTGGCCGTGTGGCCCAGTTCAACAAGCGTTTCGGCGGTCTGTCGCTCAAGAAGTAACAGGCGCACCAAGCTGCGCAGCCTTCGGGCTGCACGAGGAAGGCGGCCCGACGGGGTCGCCTTTTTCGTTTGCTCTAGAGCGTGATGACATAAGGTTGACCCGCCGTGACGGAGTGGGTTTTGGCGCAGGGCAAGGCGCGAGGAGCGGAGCGGGGTTTACCCCCCGCGACCGACGAGCAACGCCGTCATGCGCCAAAAACCGCCCGCCCCTTCGGGGTTGCTCTGTGCCGCCCGTCGGACGTCGTCACGGCACTTGCACGGGCAACCAGCCCGCGCTGCGCGCCATTCCTAGCCGACGAACGGCACAGAGCAATCACGGTGGATCAACCTTATGTCATCACGCTCTAGCCTTGCCACACCTTCTCGCGATACCACTTGGTGATCACGTATTTGACGCCCTTGCGCACCTTCATCCCGTGATGCAGCGTCGCATGATTGACGCCGCCATCGGGCAAGCGGTTGTTCCAGCACAGCAATTTACCGGCCTCGGGCTGGAAGGTCTTGTCGAGCAGTTTGAACCGGGTTGCGCCGCCTGCGCCCACGTCATTGAGGTAGATCATGAAGGTCCAGGTGCGGTTGCCGGACAGGGTGCAGAACTTCTGAAAGTCGCGCCCGTCGGGTGCGAAGTAATCGGTGTGCGGCTTGAACTCCTGCCCTTCGGCATAGCGCTGGCCTTGCAGCGGTTCGCCGTATGCCGGATCGATCCCGGAAAGCTGGGTCAGCATGGCCTCGATCTGCTTTACGGCGGGCAGGTCGGCGGCGAGATCGCAGGTCTCGCTGGTGCGGAACACGGGATCACCATTGTCATCGGCGATGGTGGAGGGGCGGCGGTCCTGATCGGTCAGGGCGATCAGCGCGGCGCACAGGTCAGCTGGAACGAATCGCCGACACTGGAACAGCTCGGCCTTGGGCGTTGGCACGCGCTGCATTCCGGTGTGAGCCGGCAGCCGTGCGGCGATGGAATCGGTGCTATTGGTCATCACCGACACAGATAAATCGGCGCGGTGACTTGGCAATGATTCCCGGAGCCGCGTAATAATCTTGCGCCGCAGCGGTGTGAAAACAGTTTTCGCTTCCCTTGAGAAAGCCTTTGTGCAAGAGGCGCGTGCCCTGCCGCAAGCGGGCTTGACCGGGCTTCTGCCATGCGTAAAGCGCGCAGTCTTCGCGCGGGCTTGGCAGCGACCGGTAAGGTGGTATGCGGGCAGGGGCGTGTGGCGACCATAGCTCAGTTGGTTAGAGCGCCGGTTTGTGGTACCGGAGGTCGCGGGTTCGAACCCCGTTGGTCGCCCCAGCATCCCCCTTGCTTTTCGGTCAAGATGACTGCGCGGAGCAGGGGAGATGATATGACCGCTTTCTGGGCCGAGCCTGATTTTGACGCGCACGAACTGGTGCAGCTGGTGCATGACCGGGCAAGCGGCCTGACAGCGATTTTCGCCATCCATTCATCCCACCTTGGCCCGGGCGCCGGTGGCACGCGGTTCTGGCATTACGGCGACCCGGCAGGTGCGATGCGCGATGCGCTGCGCCTGTCGCGCGGGATGAGTTACAAGAACGCGATGGCCGGCCTGCCGATGGGCGGCGGCAAAGCCGTGATCCTTGCCGATGAACAGCGGATCAAGACGCCCGAAATGCTCGCCGCGTTTGGCGATGCGGTGGAGGCCTTGCGCGGGCGTTATGTCACTGCTGAAGATGTTGGCATCACCGAAGCGGATATGGTCGCGGTATCGCAGCGCACGCGCCACGTCTCGGGCTTGCCGGTGGCGG
>JAKFWB010000068.1 GCA_021732945.1 Porphyrobacter sp. | reverse complement strand
CAAAAAACGCCAACCGGGACTGGTCCTCAAACGCCTGCTGGGTCAGCAGCCGGGCGAGCAGCATCAGCAGGCTGGCCAGCGCCAGCCCGAACATCAAGGTCACCATCGATAGCGGCGAGAGCACCTTAGCATTGGAGGATTCGATCACCAGTTGCAGCGCGCGATCAGCAATCCGCACCTCCTGTTGCACGGTCTGGCTGGCCGGATCGCCGATCGAATGGGCCACCAGCAGGTGTCCGGTGCTGGCTTCACCATCGTAGAGCCGCACGCCGAAATTGCTCTGCCCCCCGGCTGCAATCGCCGCATCAAGGAATTCGCGCGCGCGGAACGGGGTGTAGACGAACCCGAGCAGCTGCCGTTCGTCCCCGGCATTCAGCCGGAAGGCCGGCATGTAAATCGCAAAGGCCGGCACAGCGGTGCTGGTTTCCTGAGTCATCAGCGTGCGGCCCGATGCGGCCGGGCGCAGGGTCAATTCAGCCTCAGCCATGGCGGCGGCGCGGGCGGGATCGGAATACATGTCATAGCCCAGCGCGCGCCGGTTGCGCGGCGATGCCGGTGCAAACATGGTGACCGGCGCGATCCGGGCCGTGCCGGTACCGGGCTGCGGATAGATCGCCGGGTAATCGGGCTGGCGCGCACGGGTGCGGGCGTAAAAGCCGGGCAGGTCGGCGGTTTCCAGCACCGGCACCCAGCCAATCCCTTCCGCGCCCGAAAATTCGGTATTGAGCTTCAGCGCGCGCACGAAATCGTCAAAGGTCGCAGGCTCCACCTCCGGGACGCTGGAAAACAGCGCCGCCCCGGCCCGCAGATAGGACGAAAAGCCGCTGCTGCTGCGATCCAGCGCGGCGGCGACGCTTTGGGCATATTCGCTCATCTGCGCGCGTTCACGGGCGCGGGCGTTGCTTTCGATCGCGAACACGCTGAGCGCCGTGATCGCGGCAATCGCCAGAAAGATCGCCAGCGGAATTGCACGCGGATAGAGCACCAGCCAGCGCCGCGCCCGCCCCGATGGTGGGGGCGGGGCATGGCCGGGATCGGGGGCAAAGCTCATGCTGTTTGTGTTCACGTGACCTGCTGCGCCATGCCGTTCAGGGCAGACCGGGGATGGTTTGACCGACAGCGGAACCAAACTGGTAGCGCATCGTTCCCAATTCGTCCAAATGCGGTGCACAAGGGCCTCGGCCAGCGTATCGTAGCTACTGCCCATTGACAGGCGGGAGGGGTTCTATTGTGGAACCGGGGCAACGGGATCAGGGACAGCACCGAGCATCATGGCCTCAAATCAACATCACGGCAGTGGCGGCGCAGGCAGGGGCGGCGCCTTTGATCGCCGCGCACCCGAATGGGCCGATGGGCTGAAACAGCTATATGATTCGGTGGTCGAGGAAGACCTGCCCGATGCGTTCCGCGATCTGCTCGACAAGCTCGATGGCGAAACCGCGCCTTCGGACAATGATAATGAGCGCGGCGGCACCGGCAGCCGGACCCCGCGCGGATGAGCGAGGATAGCCCGAGGGGCGAAACCCGTACCGCTGGCGAAAAATCCGATTTCAAACGCGAATTGACCGAGGTTGTCCCGCATCTGCGAGCCTTTGCGCGCGGCCTGTGCGGCCGACCTGACATGGCCGATGATCTGGTGCAGGAAACCCTGCTGAAGGCTTGGGCAGCGCAGGACCGGTTCGAGCCCGGTACCTCGATGCGCGCCTGGACCTTCGTGATCTTGCGCAACGCCTACCTCACCGACATGCGCCGCAACCGCTTCCGCGGCGAATATGATGAAGGTGTGGCCGAACGCATCCTGACCGCGCCGGCCGGGCAGGAAGAACCAATCCACCTCTCTGACCTGCACCGCGCGCTGCTGACGCTTCCGGCGGAGCGGCGCGAGGCGCTGCTGCTGGTCGGTGCGGGCGGGTTTTCCTATGAAGAAGCCGCGCAAATCTGCGGCTGCGCGGTCGGCACGATCAAAAGCCGCGTGGGCCGCGCGCGCGCTGCGCTCACTGAAATGCTCGCAAGCGGGAATATCCCGCGTCGGTCCAGCGACGACGAAATCGCCCACAGCGCGATTCTCGAAGAGCTGGACATGGTCGCCGCTGGCAACGGGGTGAGTTCGCGGGGGTAAACTTCTCCCCTCCCCATGGGGAGGGGCCGGGGGTGGGCGCTCGGCATCAGCGGGCGTCGTACACCCATCCCCAACCCTTCCCTTAAGGGAAGGGAGTCAGCTCGGCGCGATGCCTAACCGCCAAAACAGAAAAAGCCCGAGGCGTCTACGCCCCGGACCTTCCTCATTCCAAAACCGTCAGCGATTTACGCGTAAGTCCACACCGTGCCGCGCGCGAGGTTTTCGCTCGCAAACGCCCAGTTGAGCTTGGTCTCAACCACAGCGTCGAGATAGGCCGGGCGCTTGTTCTGGTGATCGAGGTAATAGGCGTGTTCCCACACGTCGAGCACCAGCAACGGGTTGAAGTCGCTGTCAGCCAGCGTGTCGGCATCGTGGGTTTCCTCGATGCTGAGCTTGCCGTCCTTTTCGGCGAGCCACACCCAGCCGCTGGCAAAGTGGCCGACGCCGCGATCCTTGAGCTTCTGCTTCAGATCGTCAACCGAGCCGAACGCCGCTTCGATCCCGGCGAGGAGTTCGCCCGAAGGCTCAGTGGTCGCAGGCGCCATCGAGTTCCAGTAGAACGCGTGGTTCCAGGTCTGCGCCGAATTGTTGAACAGGCCCTTGTCGCTGCCGCGCGAGGCGGCGACGATGGCTTCGAGCGAGGCATCGGCGTGGGCCGTGCCTTCAATCGCGGCGTTCATCTTGTCGAGATAGGTCTGGTGATGCTTGCCATAGTGGAACGACAGCGTCTCAGCCGAAACGGCCGGCTCCAGCGCGGTGTCAGGATAGGGCAGCGGGGAAAGTGCGAAGGCCATGATTGCTCCGGGGTTGGGGTGTTGAAACCAGTGATAGTGCAAGAACGCAGATGAGGGCGAAGGGTTGCAGCTTCAAGTCGCGCCCGCTCCCTGGGCGCTCTCGCCCGTTCCCGCAGCACGGTCAACCGCGCTGGTGACGGCAACATTCATGGTGACATTGCCCAATGTGCGCATCAGATCGGGCAGCATCTCAACCGCGACCAACAGCGCCAATGGCTCCACCGGCACGCCCATGGCGAGCGCAATCGGACCGATGGAGACCACAAAGCTGATCGATCCGGGCAGGCTGACAGCGCTCAAGCTGATGATGCTGGCGATCAAGATGCCTGCGATTGCGATCGGCAGCGAAACCTCAATCCCGGCCAGCGCCGCGATGTAATAGACCACGGCAAGGTTCATCGACGCGCTGGTCGCCCGGAAAATCACCACGGCGAGCGGCAGCACGAATTCCGCCGTCGACGCGCGCAGCCCAAGTCGCCCGGCAGAATCGAGCATCGCGGGCAGGCTGGCGAGCGAGGATTGGGTCGATAGCGCCACCGCCTGTGCGGGCAGCACAGCCTTGGTGAAGGACAGCAGCCCCGTCCGGCCAAGGCCAGCAGCGATGGCATAGGCCAGCAGGAAAATGAAGGTGCCCATGGCGGTCACTGTCAGCACATAATGGCCCAGCGCCGCGAACGCCCCTCCGCCGCTCTGCACCCCAACCCCGTAAGCCAGCGCGAACACGCCGATGGGCGCGATGGCCAGCACCCAGCCGATGATCAGCAGCATGACATTGCCGAGCGCCTGAAAGAACTCCAGCAGACCCTCGCCCTGCCCCGCTGGCAAGCGGGTGATCGCGACGGCGAACATCACGAAGAACAGCGTCAGCGGCAGCATCGCGGTCTCAGCGGCGGCTGCGATAATATTGGGCGAGACCAGCGAGGCCATGAAATCGAGCACCTGCGGCACCTCGCCCACATCCTGCGGACTATCGGCCAGAAAGGCGCTGGCACCCTGCGGGACAGGGAAGGCCCTCAGCAAGGCTGGCATGGTCAGCGCCGTGAATGCCCCGCCCGCCAGCTGCACCACCACCATGATCGCCAGCATCCGCCGCGCCGCCGGACCAACCCGCGCGGCATAGATCA
>JAKFWB010000195.1 GCA_021732945.1 Porphyrobacter sp. | reverse complement strand
AAGGCCGTCATCTGCTTTTCCTGCAACCATTTGCTCATCTCGCGCAGAGCGTCTTTGGCCTTGTCGAGGTAGATGGATTTAGCGCCGCCGCTGGCGGTCGATGCGAGATCCTGAGCGGCAGCATAAAAAGAGAGATGACGGCGGATCGCATCATCGAGCCCCTTCAGCCGGAAAAACACCTCATCCGCCTTGTGGTCGTCTCTGAACCGCGGCGGCTCGAACGGCTGGACGAAATATATGTAGAAATCCCGCTCGGGCTGTGCCGTCGGCCGATCATTGGGCGCGCCGAAGAATAGGTAACCATTGCGCTCTACTCGCCGGTCCTGCCATTCGATCTGGTACTGCCAGATCTGATGGCCGGTTACATAAGTGGTTTCGTCACTGCGCTCCATCAACTGTCGGATGGCGCTGTAGTACGCGCGATCAAGTGCATCATCGGAAAGGGCTTCAGAGCGCTTCTCGACCTGGGCGTCGTAATCAACGTCCTTTTTCAGATCGAGATAGTACTGTTCGGTGTCCTGCGCCTTGGAGATGAACTGGCCATTGACGGTCTTCAACGTCTCCCGCAGTACGGTTTGCACGAGAGACAGAAGGTCAGCTTCCGGTTCCCCCCCCAGATCTTCGATGCCGGGCTGAAACAGGCAGAGCGTGTCGCGGAGTTCCTCAGCGGTCGGGCCCACGGGTACGTAGATGTCGCCACCCGTTGTCAGACGATGGACCGCGAGTCCGTCAATGATCCGTAGCGCCATCGGCCTGTAGGCAGGGCGCGTGAAGGCCTTCCTAACGCGTTCCGACAGGACCTCCGACACCTTGAGCACGGGCCCGATGTTCGGGTCCGACCGCAGGACAGAGTTCGACGCAACCGTCTCCCAAAATTTGTCGTAGCCGATCAACCCTGGCCTATCTTCGGGTACCTCATTTTTGAGTATGGCCTGAATTTGATCCCGGAGCGTGACAAGTGCGCCGCGCTTTTCAGTGAATACCAGGCGTTCGAATGTTCCAATATAGTCAGGATGCACGGGAAAAAGCCGAACATACTCATCCATGCGCTCATTCATCGAGCCATAGAATTTGGCAAATGGCGCAAGGTAGGTACGGATCTTGTTTTGTTGATCTGCCGTCTTCTTCAAGAGCCGCTCAGCCACAACTAAACTGACGTCCTGCCGGGCAAGTAGGACCTGCGTGAAGCGATCCTTCACACGACGCAGGCTGTCGGAAACGTGCTGGAAGCGGCTGCTGTCGAAGATCGCTTCCTGAACGCCAGCGACGAAGCGAAAGCGGAGGTGCTTAGTGACCTCGCCTATCTCTCGCAGGAACGACAGGTCGAGAACTAGGTCGTGATCCCTGCGTGAGCGAAGATAGTCAAGGAACTCATCGACGACGAGAAGAACGCCATGGTTAGGATGAATCTCGGCGAATGCCGCCATCATTTCGTCGAAAGCCGCCTTGTTGTTGGTCACTTTTTCGGCGGGCGGGAAAGTGTAGGTGACGCCGTGCTTTTCTAGGAAGATCTCAAGCTGCTGCGTGACAATATCTCGAAGAGACATCTGGCTGGAGATTTCAATTCGATGTACTTTGAACTTTCCAGCGATAGTAGCTGCGGCTTCGGCGACTTTTGGGTGACGGATCATCGAGACATAGGCGGCGTCCTCCGCCACCAGCGAAAGCACTGACATCAGGTGCGATTTGCCGGTTCCGTAATTGCCGACCACCAGCACGCCCATATGGTCCACCGCCGCATCGAACGAGAGCTGCGGGATCATTTGCTTGGCAATTCGTTCGGCCATGTCGTCAGAAATGACGTAGGTCGATACAAGCTTCTTCGCCTCGTCTGGACGATTGGCATCCAGAAGCTGAATCACCGACTCGATCGGCTCGAATTGAATGAGATCGCCATAACGCATCGACATCCCGTGTTCCCCCTTCAATGAATTTTAAACGGGACTACGCCGTCGATGCTGTAGTCCTGATGCTCTGGATGTCCTGTCGTGGCGTAGTGGAGCCGGTCGTCTCGAAGATCCCCCGGCCAAACCGCAACGACGCGGCGCGCATGGGCATGCCGCTTCAGTAAATCGAGCGGGCTAAGGCGCAGCGTCCGGTCGAACAGAAGCTCGATATTATCGATGAGCAAAAGTCCGTTAGCCGTGAATTCGTCGGCCAAATTACTGAATAACTCAGCGGTTTGTAGATTTCTACGCACGTTTGGCACAGTGATTAGCTGCCGTCCAAGGGTCGATCCCAAGAGTAAAACAGGAGCCTTGTGGCGCGCGGAAATTTCAGCGGTCAGTTTGCTCTTTCCAGAGCGCGGTGGGCCGATCAGGAAAACCAGCTTGCTGTTGAGATTTGATAGGTCGCCTATCAGTTGATCAAGCCGATCGATCACAGAAATTCTCTTTTCTTCAGCGGACGGTTTTGATTCGTTATTGGTTTCTCCGATTTACCAGAGATCAATCGTTCATATTCTTCAATTGCCATTACAACGACTACCTTTCGCCCATGCTTTTCAATCACTACTGGTTCTGCTCGTGCGCAATCAATCAGCATCCCGAAGGCATTTTTGGCATCCTTCGCCGACATGGTTCTCATAGAGCCGACCCCGTGACAGATTTGGTCCATAATGGCCATTTCAGCTATATCTGCAACCGCTGAATCGTATCTAGTTTTCATAATAAAGGAATGACCCCCAGCGTTGTTGCCTGCTTCGTCTGGAGCCGTCCGTCGCCCTCACAAGCTGAGGGGCGACGGCGGAACCAGCCGAAGCCAAGGCCTGCTTTGGTGGTGGGCTCCCGAGCCCTCCCTTTCCCTTGCGCGAAGGATCGTCACCCGCAGGGGCCGAGACCCTGCAAAGCCCCCGGCGACGCAGGGGCTCGGGGCTCCGCCTAGAGCCTGCTCCGCAAGGACGCGCCCCATCCCCTAGGAATACGTCCTCCTTGGCCCCCTGACCGCCGCCAAGCTATGTTCTATAAATGTTCTCAGACAGCAAATCGGACAAAGTCGCCTATTTCGGCGTCTGGGCGGATGGCGCCCGCGACCGCTCCTATCAGAAGGAAGCGCTGCGCATCTGTGCGGCGGCCGTAGAGCGCTGCGTCGAGCAGGACCTGCGGACTTGCCCGGAAACTCAGGCCGCCCTGAACTGGCTGGCAGGGAACGGTTTCAGCAGCGCCGCCGCCCATTTCCGCCGCGCCTTCACACTCCATCATCCTATGGAAAGAGAGGCCGCCGTCACCAGCGCGCTCTCCTATCTCACCCGGCAAGCCTCCCGGCAGAGCCGCCCGCCACGTGACCAATGATACGCACTCGCGTATATCTTAGCTTTATACACAAACACGCATATCTCAATTTCATACGCAAAACCGTATATTGACATTTTATACGCGCTCACGTATATTGATCGTGGAGGCTCACATGACCGACCAGATCGCCCGCAACGAAAAACAGCTCGGCGCTATCCTGCGCCGCGCCCGCAAACATGCCGGCCTGACACAGGGCACACTCGGCGACCACATCCATCTGCGCCAGGGCACCGTCTCCCGCCTTGAGGCCGGTGAACCCGCCGTGCAACTGCGCACGCTGATGGCCGCGCTCTCCGCTCTTGACCTCGAACTCGTCGTCCGCCCCCGCAGCAAGGCAAGCGCCGCCGACATCGAGGACCTGTTCTGATGACGCGCCGCCGGGCGCACGCGCCCCTCAATGTCTTCCTGAACAGCCGCCTTGTCGGAACTCTGCGCCGCGAATCCACTGGCGCGATCGATTTCCAGTACGCCAAAGACTGGCTCGCCTGGGAAAACACCTTCGCCGTCTCGCTCTCCCTGCCTCTGCGCGAGGACCGCTATATCGGCGCGCCCGTCATCAACGTCTTCGACAATTTGCTGCCGGACAGTGACGCCATCCGCAAGCGCGTTGCCGAGCGCGTCGGCGCGGGCGGCACGGACGCCTATAGCATGCTGACCGCCCTTGGCCATGACTGCGTCGGCGCGCTGCAATTCCTCACCGACGGCGCCGATCCCGGCAAAGCCGGTGCCACCGACGGCAAGCCCGTCAC
>JAKFWB010000248.1 GCA_021732945.1 Porphyrobacter sp. | reverse complement strand
CGACACCTTCAGACGCCCAACCAGTCCGTTGATCCAATTCAACATACATTCGCATTAAAATCCTAAGTGCCGCTTCGGCTTGCGAAGACATCACCCCAGCCCCCCAACAAACTTCTCAAACAGATAGAACGAATCCTGCGGCCCCGGCGAAGCCTCAGGGTGATACTGCACAGCAAACGCCCGCTTGCCCCGGATCGCAATCCCGCAATTCGTCCCATCAAACAGCGAGACATGGGTCTGCTCCACCCCCTCGGGCAAAGTCGCCGCGTCCACCGCAAAGCCGTGGTTCATTGAGGTGATCTCGACCAAGCCCGAAGTCTCCCCCCAGCCCTCGCCCACGCGCTGCACCGGGTGGTTTGCGCCTCGGTGGCCCTGGTGCATCTTTAAGGTCTTTGCGCCCGCAGCCAGCGCCAGCAGCTGGTGGCCGAGGCAGATGCCGAACAGCGGCACGTCGGCGTCGAGCAGCGCCTTGATCACCGGCACGGCATATTCGCCGGTCGCTGCCGGGTCGCCGGGGCCGTTGGAGAGGAATACGCCGTCGGGGGCGAGCGCCATCACGTCCTCAAACGAAGCATTGGCCGGAACCACCGTCACCCGCGCGCCGGCTTTCACCAGATTGCGGAAGATATTGTCTTTCGCGCCGTAATCGATGGCGACCACGTGGGGGAGTTTACCCTCAACCGTTCGTGCTGAGCTTGTCGGAAGCGAAGCTGGCACGAAGGGCCTACCACTGTCCTTCTGCGCGCCCGGTACATCGCTTGACGAAAAGGACGACCCTTCGACAAGCTCAGGGCGAACGGAGGTAGTGGCAGGTTTACCCCAAGGCGCTCGTCCATAGCCCTTGCCCATCTGCCAGGCACCGCCGCCCCATTGTTCTTCAGCCTCACGCGTCACCCGCACGGCCAAATCCATGCCCTCCAGCCCCGGCCACTCCGCCGCGCGCTTGACCAGTGCGGGAATGTCAAACTTTCCATCGGGCGCATGGGCGATCACCGCGTTGGGCGCGCCCGATTGGCGGATACGGCGGGTCAGCGCGCGGGTGTCGATCCCGCTGAGGCCGATCTTGCCATTGCGCACCATCCAGTCGGCGAAGCGCTCGATCGAGCGGAAATTCGAAGGCTCGGTCACATCCTCGCGCACCACGCAGCCGACTGCGCCCTCGACGCGGCTTTCGATATCCTCACCATTGGCGCCGACATTGCCGATATGCGGGAAGGTGAAGGTGACGATCTGCGCGGCGTAAGAGGGATCAGTCATCACTTCCTGATAGCCGGTCATCGCGGTGTTGAAGCACACCTCGCCCACCGCCGCGCCCACTGCGCCAAAGCCCCGGCCCCACACCATCGTCCCATCAGCCAGAACGAGACAGCCCGTCGCGCCAGAAGGTTGCGCGCGGAAAGATGCGGGGTCGGCCATGGGGCGCTCCGTTCGAAGTACTGCCAGCGATGTTGCTAAGTTTCGTCCGCTAGGCGCGTGGGCGCGATGCGTCAACCTAGGCTTGGGCCTGTATTTGCGTTAGAGGCCGCCGCCAGACATCCATCCACAGGAAACACGTAATGATCCGTGACGATATCAAGGCCGCCACCATCACCGCGATGAAAGCGGGCGAAAAAGACCGCACCGCCGCGCTCCGCCAGATCAGCGCCAAGATCAAGGACCGCGACATCGAAGAACGCACATCGGGCAAGTCGATCCCCGATGATGAGCTGGTGGTGAGCGTGCTGCAAAAGATGGCCAAGCAGCGCCGCGAATCGATTGAGATGTATATCACCGGCGCGCGCGAGGAGCTGGCGGCGATTGAGCGAGCGGAATTGGCCGTGATAGAGGAATTCTTGCCGCAGATGATGGACGAAGCGGCGACCATCGCCGCGATCGAAGCGATCAAGGCAGAAACTGGCGCGGCCAGCATAAAGGATATGGGCACGGTGATGGCCGAGCTGAAGGCGCGCCACGGAGCGGTGCTGGATGGCAAGCCGGCGAGCGGGCTGGTGAAGGCTGCTTTGTCCTAAATCCAACCTCGCTCATCCTGAGCCTGTCGAAGGATGCTGCGCAGCGCCCTTCGACAGGCTCAGGGCGAGCGAGGTTTCCACACCCGGTTCACAGACCAATTCGCGCGCGCCTCGACAGCAACGGGATAGCGGGGCACTACCCCATCATGGCCATCACCCCGCAATGGAAGGACGAACTGCGCGCGCGGATCACGCTGTCGACGCTTGTCCAGCGGTCGGTCAAGCTCACCCGCGCAGGCCGTGAGTGGAAGGGGTGCTGCCCGTTCCATGACGAAAAGACGCCGAGCTTCTATGTGAACGACCAGAAGCAGTTTTATCACTGCTTTGGCTGCGGGGCGCATGGTGATGCGATCAGCTGGATGGTCGACCAGCAGGGTCTGCAATTCATGGATGCGGTCAAGGAATTGGCGGGGATGGCGGGGATGGAAGTCCCCGCCCCCGATCCAGCGATGGCGAAGCGCGCGGAACAACGCGCAAGCCTGATCGACGTGACCGAGGCGGCGCAACAGTTCTTTGTCGACAGCCTCGCCGCACCGGGCGGCAAGGTGGCGCGCGATTATCTGGAGCGGCGCGGGTTCTCTGCCGCAGTGATGCGCGAATTCGGCTTTGGCTGGGCGCCCGATGATCGGCAGGCCCTGCCGAAGGCGCTCGCTCAGTTCGGCGAGGATATGCTCGAAGGCGCAGGCATGCGCGCCGCCAACGAGCAAGGCGAACGTTACGACCGTTTCCGGGGCCGCGTCATGCTCCCCATTCAGGATGCGCGCGGGCGGGTGATCGCCTTCGGTGGACGGATCCTCGACAAGCGTGCCAATGAATCCAAGGGGGGCGTGGCGAAGTACCTGAACTCGCCCGATACCGAGCTGTTCGACAAGGGGCGCACTCTCTACAACCTCCACCGCGCCGCCCCTGCTGCGCGCCAATCGGGCCGGGTGGTGGTGGTCGAAGGCTATATGGACGTGATCGCGCTCGCCAATGCGGGGATCACCGATGTGGTTGCCCCGCTCGGCACGGCGCTGACCGAGATGCAGCTGGAGATGCTGTGGCGGATGACCGACGCGCCGGTGCTGTGCTTTGATGGCGATGCCGCAGGCCAGCGCGCGGCGATGCGGGCGATTGCGCGGGCGCTGCCGCTGCTCGCCCCGATGCGCTCGCTCAGCATCGTGTGCTTGCCCGCCGGGCTCGATCCTGATGATCTGATCAAGGCGCAGGGCACAGCGGCGATGGAGCGATTGCTCGCCAGCCCCGCCAACCTGATCGACACGCTGTGGGCATTTGAACGCGACGCGCAAGCCCTCACCACCCCCGAAGCCAAAGCGGGGTTGAAAGCGCGGCTGATGGCGCATGCCGACACGATCGCCGATCCCGAGATCAAATCGCTGTATCGCCGCGAACTGTCAGACCGCTTTTCCACCTTCGCCTACCCGCCCCGGCCGCCGCGCCCGGCCTTCCAGCCCGGCCAGAAATCGGCTTGGCGCGGCGCGCCGACGCCGCTGCCGGGCCTGTCAGAGGCCGCCCGCGTCCAGCTTTCCGGCATGATGGCGGGCGGGCAACGCCAAAGCCTGCTGACCGCCGTGATCGCCGGCCTCACCCGCTTTCCGCACGAGATTTCGCGCCACGCCGAAGCCCTCTCCAGCCTCGCCCGGCTCGACCGCGAGGCCGCACCGGGAATCGAATCGCTGTTCGAACTTGCAGAAACGCTTGATTCGCACGTGCCAACCGCCATATGCGCTGTGCAAGGTCATCCCGCCCCGCCGGCAGATATCCGCTACGCCTTTCTTGATGAAGGCAACGATCCCGGCGCTGCGTGCGAGGAATTGGCTGAAGCTGTGTCGCTGCTGGTCGAACGGCCAGCGCTGGAGGCTGCGCTTGCGGCCACCATTGCGCGTTTCGAAAACGATCCGGAAGGGTCGTTTGCCGAGCAGACGCGTCTGCGTGCGCAGCTCATGGCAGTTGAAGATCGCCTCAAAGCCTTTGGACGCCGGAAAGCGGCTCCGCTGGCGTCAGGTAACGATACCGCCTGAACGGGCGAAAATAGGATCAACAGGCGGACCC
>JAKFWB010000262.1 GCA_021732945.1 Porphyrobacter sp. | reverse complement strand
AACCTCGGCATCTCCGCGCGCGATGTGCACGCGATTTTCAAGAGCGATACCAAGCTCAACCTGTCGGCCTATTACACCCGCCCCGGCGGCGCGTTTGGTGGCTCGTGCCTCCCCAAGGACGTGCGCGCGCTGCAATATATCGCCGCCGACACCGGATCAGCCACCCATCTGGTCGACGCGCTGATCCGCTCCAATGAAGCGCACAAGCACCATCAGTTCCTCACCGCTACAGATGGCCTGGCACCGGGGGCAAAGGTGCTGCTGGTTGGTCTCGCCTTCAAGCTTGAAACCGATGATCTGCGCGAAAGCCCGGCGGTCGATATGGCGCGCAAGCTGCTCGAAGCGGGCTTTGATCTCGATATCTACGATCCCAGGGTCGCGCCCGATAATCTGGTCGGCCAGAACCTCGGCTATGCCTATTCGGTGCTGCCGCGGATCGACGGGCTGATGGTCGCGCAGGACATCGCCGAAAGCCGCGATTACGCGCGCATCATCGCCACCAACCGACTGATCGACACGCTGATCATCGACCGCGCCAAGCTGATCGATACCAGCACGATCCCCTGATCATGAACGCTGTCACCACCGCTGAAGAAGGCATCCCGGCCACCATCGAGGGCGAGCCGTTGAAAGGCCGCCACGTGCTGATCGTGGTCGAAAACCTGCCCCTGCCGTTCGACCGGCGGGTGTGGCAGGAGGCGCGGACATTGAAGGCAGCGGGCGCGCATGTCTCGATCATCTGCCCCACCGGCAAGGGCTACGAGCGCCGCTTCGAAGTCATCGAAGGCATCGAGATCCACCGCCACCCGCTCCCACTCGAAGCCAAGGGCGCGATCGGCTTCCTCGCCGAATATGGCGCGGCGCTGTTCTGGGAGACGGTGCTGGCGTGGCGCATCCATTTCAAGCGCCGCATCGACGTGATTCACGGCTGCAACCCGCCCGATCTGATCTTCCTCGTCGCCCTGCCGTTCAAACTGCTCGGCGTGCGCTACATCTTCGATCACCACGACATCAATCCCGAGCTTTACGAAGCCAAGTTCAACAAGCGCGGGTTTTTCTGGCAGTTGATGGTGCTGTTCGAAAAGCTGACGTTCATGGCGGCGGATGTCTCGATTGCGACCAACCATTCCTATCGCACAATCGCCATCGAACGCGGTGGTATGGCACCCGAACGCGTCCACGTGGTCCGCTCCGGCCCGGACCTGTCGAAACTGAAACGTGTCGATGCCGTGGAGCACTGGAAGAATGGCCGCGCGCATATGGTCGGCTATGTTGGTGTCATGGGCGAGCAGGAGGGGATCGACCTCTTGATCGATGCCGTGGAACACATCGTGCGGCAGATGCACCGCGAAGACATCCAGTTCGTGCTTGTCGGCGGCGGGCCTGCGCTCAATGACCTCAAGGCGCTCACCGCGCAGCGCGGGCTGGCGGTCCACATCACCTTCACCGGCCGCGCGCCCGATGCTGACCTGTTCGAAGTGCTCTCAACCATGGACCTCGGCGTCAATCCTGACCGCGTCAATGCGATGAACGACAAATCGACCATGAACAAAATCATGGAATACATGAGCTTAGGCAAGGCGATGGTTCAGTTCGATGTGACCGAAGGGCGGTTTTCGACACAAGACGCCTCGCTTTATGCCGAAGCGAACAATCCTGTCGACATGGCGGAAAAGATCGTCGCGCTGGTCGATGATCCGGCTGCGCGCGAGCGCATGGGGGCTTATGGCCGCGAACGGGTGGTGAGCGAACTCAACTGGCAGCACCAGATTACCCCGCTGTTGGCGGCGTACACGCAAGCGTTGGCAAAATAGCTCTCTCCCACCACGGATCCCTTTCATGGTAAAACCCTGGCAAGCCTAACGCGATTTTAAGGGCTTTAGGGCCATGGCTGCGCTCGCAAGAGCGAGACCGTGATTTCATGAATGCACCTTTTGATGCCACATCGGCGCTGGGCCGTGAGGCGCTGAGCCATCCTGCACCCGACCATCAGGTCGCGGTGATCGGGCTGGGCTACATTGGCCTTCCCACCGCCGCGCTGCTCGCTTCGTACGGCTGGAGCGTGTGCGGCGTCGATGTGTCGCAGCGCGTGGTCGATACCGTCAACGCCGGCGGCGTGCATATTGAAGAGCGTGATCTCGACAAGCTGGTGCATGATGCGATCACCGCGCAAACGCTGGTCGCCTCGACCGAGGTTCCTTCCGCCAGTTTCTACATGATCGCGGTGCCCACCCCGCTGGGGCCGGACAACGCGCCTGACATCTCCTATGTCGAGGCCGCCGCGCGCGCGATTGCGCCCAAGATCCTGCCCGGTGCCTGCGTGATCGTGGAGAGCACATCGCCGGTCGGCACGACCGAACGCGTCGCCGCGATCATCGCTGAACTGCGCCCCGATCTGGTGGTGCCGCGCGATGGCGGCGATGACGAGGCGGACATTGCACTCGCTTATTGCCCCGAACGCGTGTTGCCTGGCCGGATCGTCAACGAATTGGTCCATAATGACCGCGTTATCGGCGGGGTGACTGCCGCCTGCGCCGAACGCGCGGCCGTGCTCTACACCAGCTTTGTGAAGGGCGATTGCCTCTACACCACCGCCCGCGTGGCCGAGACAGTGAAGCTGGTCGAAAACAGCTTCCGCGACGTCAACATCGCCTTTGCCAACGAACTTTCGATGATCGCCGATGTGATCGGGGTTGATGTGTGGGAGGTGATCCGCCTCGCCAACCGCCACCCGCGCGTCAACATCCTGCAACCCGGCCCCGGCGTGGGCGGGCACTGCATCGCGGTCGATCCGTGGTTTCTGGTGGCGGGCGCGCCCACTGCCGCGCGGCTGGTGCGCACCGCGCGCGAGGTCAATGATCACAAGGCGGTGCACACCGAAGGCAAGATCCGCGCGCTGCTCGACGCTGTGCCCGACGGCAAGGTCGCGCTGCTCGGCCTCGCGTTCAAGCCCGATATTGACGACTTCCGCGAAAGTCCCGCGCTGGAGATTGCCGAGGCGCTTTCCCACACGCATGGGGATCGGATATTGGTGGTCGAGCCGTTTACCGATGAATTGCCCAAGGCGTTTGATGGCACGGGGGCAGAGCTGGTGACGCTTGACGCCGCGCTGCGGCAGGCAGAGATTGTGGTGGTGCTGGTCGATCACACCGCCTTCAAACATCTTGCGCCCGATGATCTGGCGGGCAAGCTGGTGTTCGATACCCGCGGCATGCTGCGCCGATGAGCGGAAGCTCTGGCAAGCCCCGCATTCTGGTGACCTTCGGCACCCGGCCCGAAGCGATCAAGATGTTCCCGGTGGTGGCTGCGCTGCGCGAAACCGGGCGGTTCGATGTCAAGGTGGTGGTCACTGCCCAGCACCGCGAGCTGTTGGATTCGGTGCTCGATCTGGCCTCGCTCAGGCCCGACCTTGACCTCGACCTGATGCAGCCCAGCCAGTCGCTTGATGCGCTTTCTGCGCGCATTTTGACGCGTTTTGGCGAGGTATTGGACGGGTTAAAGCCCGATCGTGTGCTGGTTCACGGCGATACCCTGACCACCATGATGGCCACTCTGGCATGCTATTTCCGGCGGATTCCGGTGGGCCATGTGGAGGCCGGCTTGCGCAGCGGCGACATCTATTCGCCGTGGCCGGAGGAGGTGAACCGCAAGGTCACCGGCGCGGTCGCAGACCTACATTTCGCCCCGACCGCGACAGCGGCGGCCGCCTTGCGCGCTGAAAACGTGGCGGAAAAATCCATACACATCACCGGCAACACGGTCATCGACGCGCTGATGTTTGCGCAGAGCCGGGTTGCCGCCGATCCTACACTGGCACCGACCATGGCGCCGCTCAGGGCGCGCTTTGCGGGCAAGCGGATCATCGCGGTGACCGCCCATCGGCGCGAGAATTTTGGCGCGGGGATGGCACAGATTGCCGCTGCATTGCAGCAACTTGCGGCGCGCGACGATGTCGCGATTATCTATCCGCTGCACCCCAATCCCAATGTTGTGGGGGTGATGCGACAGGCACTGGCGGGGCAGGACAATATCGCCCTGATCGACCAGCTCGACTATTTGGATTTCGTCGCGATGATGGCGGCCTGC
>JAKFWB010000431.1 GCA_021732945.1 Porphyrobacter sp. | reverse complement strand
CTGCTGTTCATGGGGCAGGAATTCGCCCAGCGCCGCGAATGGAGCGAGGAGCGTAGCCTCGATTGGGAGCTGATGGACGCGCCCGCGCATCGGGGGGTGCAGACATTGGTGCGCGATCTCAACCGGCTTTACCGCGCAACACCGGCGCTCCACGCCCGTGATTGCGAAGGCGAGGGGTTCCAATGGCTGATCGCCGATGATGCCGGCAATTCGGTTTTCGCATGGCTGCGCAGGGCGCCGGGCGAAGCCCCGGTGGCAGTGATCGCCAACATGACGCCAGCCTTCCACACCCACTACCGCGTGCCGCTACCGCATGATGGAACGTGGGCCGAAGTGCTGAACAGCGACGCGGAAATCTACGGCGGCAGTGGGAAAGGCAACATGGGCCGCGTGATCGCGCATGACGGGGCGGCGCAGATCGTGCTGCCGCCGCTTGCCACGATAATGCTGCAATTTACCGGATAAAATTAACAACAACACAAAAAGCACTGGGAGAACGAGGAATGATCGAAAGGACTTCGGGCCGGCCCTTGGCGCGTGATGCCATGGCCTATGTGCTGGCTGGCGGGCGCGGCAGCCGGTTGATGGAATTGACCGATCGGCGCGCGAAACCGGCGGTCTATTTCGGCGGCAAATCGCGCATCATCGATTTCGCGCTGTCGAACGCGATCAATTCGGGCATCCGCCGCATTGGCGTTGCCACGCAATACAAGGCGCACAGCCTGATCCGCCACATGCAGCGCGGCTGGAACTTCATGCGGCCCGAACGCAACGAAAGCTTTGATATCCTGCCCGCCAGCCAACGCGTGTCTGAAAACCAGTGGTACGAAGGCACGGCTGATGCGGTGTTCCAGAACATCGACATCATCGCAGCCCACGCGCCCAAATATATGGTGATCCTGGCGGGCGATCACATCTACAAGATGGACTACGAATTGATGCTGCAACAGCACGTCAATTCGGGCGCCGATGTGACTGTGGGGTGCCTCGTCGTGCCGCGCATGGAGGCGACCGGCTTTGGCGTCATGCAGGTGGACGCGGCGGACACGATCACCGCCTTCGTCGAAAAGCCCAAAGACCCGCCGGGCATACCCGGCAATGAAGGGATGGCGCTGGCATCGATGGGGATTTACGTCTTCAACACCGATTTCCTGTTCGATCAGCTGGAACGCGATGCTGCCGATCCGCAGTCGAAACGCGATTTTGGCGGGGACATCATCCCGCACATCGTCGAGCACGGCAAAGCGGTCGCCCACCGCTTCACCAGCAGCTGCATCCGCGCAGCGGAGGAGATCGAGGAGTACTGGCGCGATGTCGGCACGCTGGATGCCTATTTCGAAGCCAATCTCGATCTCACCGACACGGTGCCCAAACTCAACCTCTATGACCGCGATTGGCCAATCTGGACCGACGCGATCGTCGCCGCGCCCGCCAAGTTCGTGCATGACGAGGACGGACGGCGCGGCTTTGCGGTGTCTTCGCTGGTGTCGGGCGATTGCATCATCTCAGGGTCAGAGGTGCGTCGCAGCCTGCTGTTCACCGGGGTCAAGATCGGCAGCTTTTCCAACGTCAAGGAAGCGGTGATCCTGCCCTATTGCAACATCGGGCGCGGGGCGCGGTTGAACCGCGTGATCATCGATTCCGGCGTCCGCATTCCCGAAGGCATGGTGATCGGCGAGGACCCAGAGCTGGACGCCCGCCGTTTCCGCGTGTCGGACAAGGGGGTCGTGCTGGTGACGCGCGATATGATGGCGAAGCTTTAGGCGATGGCGATCAACGTCCTTTCGGTCGCGTCAGAGGCGGTGCCGCTGGTCAAGACCGGCGGTCTCGCCGATGTAGCAGGCGCGCTGCCCGCAGCCTTGGCGCCGCATGGGGTGGCGGTGACGAGCTTCATCCCTGGCTATCCGGCGGTGCTAAAGGCGCTGGGCAAGCGGGCCAAGGCGATCCACGCATGGGACGCATTGCTTGGCACGCCTGCGCGGCTGCTGGCGGGCAAGCTAGGCGCACATCCGCTGCTAGTGCTGGATGCGCCCGCGCTGTTTGGGCGCGAGGGCGGGCCGTATGGGGATGCGAGCGGGCGCGATTGGGCCGATAACTGGCACCGCTTCGCCGCCTTTGCCCGGGCCGGAGCGGATATTGCCGCTGGCGCGGTCAAGGGGCGCGCTTTTGATCTGGTGCACGCGCATGATTGGCAGTCGGCGATGCTGCCCGCCTATCTGCGGCTGGCCCCCGTGCCGGGTGGGCGAGATGTGCCGAGCGTGATCACCATCCACAACATGGCGTTTCAGGGATATTACCCCGCCGATATCTTCCCGCAGCTTGATCTGCCGCCAGCGGCCTGGACGGTTGACGGGGTGGAAAGCTATGGCGGGGTCGGCTTTCTGAAGGCCGGAATGCAGCTTGCCGATGCGATCACCACGGTCAGCCCGACCTATGCGGGCGAAATTCGCAGCGTCGAATTCGGCATGGGGCTGGAAGGGCTGGTGCAGGCGCGCTCGCACCGTGTGCATGGCATCCTCAACGGGATTGACAGCGCGGAGTGGAACCCCGCCAGCGATCCGCATCTGCCCGCGCGCTACACCGCCGGAAAGCTGGCCGCGCGCGCCAAGAACAAGCGCGCGATTGAGCAGGAATTCGGGCTGGAACGGGGCGATGGGCCGCTGTTCATCGTGGTCAGCCGCTTGACCTGGCAAAAGGGCATGGATGTGCTGCTGGAAGCGCTCGATCACCTCGTCGGGATTGGCGGGCGGCTGGCGCTGCTGGGATCGGGCGATGCCGAGATTGAAAAGGCGTTCCTCGCCGCAGCTGCGCGGCATCCGGGGCGCATTGGCGTGCGGCTGGGATATGACGAACCCGCCGCGCACCGCTTGCAGGGCGGGGGCGATGCCATTCTGGTGCCGAGCCGGTTTGAACCTTGCGGGCTGACCCAGCTTTACGGCCTTGCCTATGGCTGCATTCCCGTGGTCTCGCGCACCGGTGGTCTGGCCGATACGGTGATCGATGCCAATCCGGCGGCGCTGGCGGCAGGGGTTGCCACCGGTGTGCAGATGAACGCCGTCAGCTACACTGCGCTGGCCATGGCGATCAGCCGCACCTGCGAGCTCTACGCCCGCCCGGCGACGTGGAAGCGGCTCCAGAAAAACGCGATGGCCGCCGATTTTTCATGGGATGCGAGCGGCGCTGCCTACGCCGCGCTCTACCGCCAATTGCTTGAGGAACGCGCATGATCACGACTGTCGCCGCCACGCCGTTCGAAGGTCAGAAACCCGGCACATCGGGCCTGCGCAAGAAGGTGCGGGTGTTCCAGCAGCCGGGTTATGCCGAGAACTTCATTCAGAGCGTGTTTGATGTCGCCGAACGCCGGGCAGGCTCGACGCTGGTGATCGGCGGGGACGGGCGGTTCCACAACCGCACGGTGACCGCCCGCGCGATTCAGATGGCGGCGGCCAACGGCTATGCCCGCGTATTGGTGGGGCAGGGCGGCATCCTGTCGACCCCAGCTGCCAGCCACGTGATCCGCAAATATGGCGCGAGCGGCGGGCTGATCCTCTCAGCCAGCCACAACCCCGGCGGGCCGGACGAAGATTTCGGCATCAAATACAACATCGCCAATGGCGGCCCCGCGCCCGAGGCCGTGACCGAGGCGATTTATGCGCGCACGCAGACCATCGACCGTTGGCTGATGGTGAATGGCGGGCCGGAGGTTGATCTTGACCGGATTGGTACTTCGCAAGTTGGCGACATGCTGGTCGAGGTGATCGATCCTGTCGCCGACTATGCCGATCTGATGGAGGAATTGTTCGATTTTCCCGCCATCCGCACAGCGGTGCGTCATGGCCTGACAATGGCGTTCGATGCCATGCATGCGGTGACCGGGCCCTATGCGACCGAGATCCTCGAACGCCGTCTCGGTCTGCCTGCCGGGACAGTGCACAATGGCCAGCCGCTCGAGGATTTTGGCGGGCATCATCCTGATCCCAATCTGGTCCATGCGCGGGTGCTTTACGATCTTATGATGTCACCTGAAGCGCCTGCTCTGGGAGCGGCATCGGACGGGGATGGGGACCGCAATCTTATCATCGGCAAAGGC
>JAKFWB010000007.1 GCA_021732945.1 Porphyrobacter sp. | reverse complement strand
GACAGCTCCAGAAATGCTATTCGCCGGTATTCCGGTGAAACGGTTGCCCGGTCTTCCGGGCTGACGGTTTTCCGGGGTTACGGTGAAACCGACTGGCGGTTGATCGGTTCAGCTCCCATTACAGGTAGAGGACCGTTTTCCGGTTATCCGGCAATCCGGTAAAACCGGGAAACTGTTTAATGGTTAGACCGGACTACGGTTGAATTGCCCGCCATGCCAGATCCAATGTTTTGACCGTATTCCCGGAATGCCATTGGCCAGTTTCCCGGTTGAACGGTTTTCAGGGATGACCGGTTGGCGGTAAAACGGTGAAACCGTGAAGCGGTCGATCTGTTTGAGACGCGTGACGAGCGGATCGCCGTGATCCGGTTATGCTGGAATCCCGGAAAACCGTTGAACAGTCAAACCGGATGACCGTCTAACCGCCTGCCATGCCGCGTTGGCTGTAGTGACCGTATTCCGGGAATTCTGTTTACCGGGCATCCGGTGAAACTGTTCTCCGGTTTGACCGCATGACCGCCTGCGCACGACATTCTCGCCAACCGACAAACCGCAAATCTCATCAAAGCCACGTATCAGCTGGTCAATGCCGCTGGCGCGCTCTGAGGTTGACAGGGAGGCTCATGAGGAAGAGTATGTTGCTTGTTTTTGATTGACAAGATAGCAGTTTGTGGGACAAACTAGCGTGGTGGAGGTCGGCATGCGCGCCAAGCGGCATCGCCTCGATCTGGATGACGACGATCACCGGCTGTTGCTGGCGGTGGCTGCGCAGTTTGGGCTGTCGCAGAGCGAGGTGACGCGGCGGCTGATCCGGGCGGCGCTCGATGTCGGTCCGGCACTGTCACAGGACAATGCGGAGACGGTGGCGGAGCTCAGTTCCCAAATCCGCGCGGTCGGCCGAAACCTCGCCCAGGTGGTCAAGGCGATCAACGAGGGGCGGGCGGTGCGGCTTGAGGACGCGCGGCCTATTTTCGAGATCCTGCATCGGCGGATCAGCGCTGTAGACGGCGAGCTGACCAATATGACTCTGGCCTATGGCAGCGGCTTGCGGCGGGCGGCGAAGCTTGGAACCATTGAGTTGGGGTCAGTGGAGCAGCCCGCATGACAGCTGACGAGATCACCGGCTGGGTCAAAACGCTGTCGGCTGCTGCTGACATCGAGGAGCGCGGCCGGCAGGTGCGGATGGGTGCTGCTGCACGTGCTGGCTCATCAGGGGCAGGGGGCAATGGTACACGGCGTGGCGGCCGTGGCGCTCCAGCTGCAGGATTCGGAATGGCGTCCTGGCGCGGGGACGAGTTGCAGAACGCCAAGACGGGCAAGGGTGCGCCGAGGTCAGCTTCCGTTGGCGGGGGAGGCGCTCGACGTGCTGGCAGTGTCGGGTCATCGCCGAGGCTGATCGCCCAGGGTTATGCTCCTGCGGTGGTGAAGCTGATCTCCTTCGCCAGCGGTACGACGCGCGCCACGGCGACAGCGGACTATGTGCTGCGCGAGGATGCGCAGTTGGAGACCCATGAAGGGTTGATCCTGGCCGATCGCGAGGCGGTTGCTGCCGAGATGAAGCGCTGGGCGAAGGACTTCGAGCAGCGGGCCAAGAGCCAGGACGCGGCCAGTATGCGAGTTGCGGTTGCGGGCTTGAAGGATTCTCCCGAGGATCGCGCCAAGCTCGAGGAGACAGTCGCTGTCGTGTTCAGGGGCCATGCCCATGCCCTGCGCATCGACGCCGTGCGGGATGGATCAATTGAGGCCCGCGTGGTTGCGGTCCTGGCGGGACGCAACGAGGCGGGCAAGGCGGAGCGCCTTCGGATTACCGAGCAGCGTGTCGGCAGCGAGGATGACGGGTTTTCCTTGCGTGTCCTCGATGCGAAGAGCCAGGCAGCGATCCATGCGCGGGTCGAGGCGATCAGCATTGCGGCCTATCGGCTATCAGTGGAGCCGGGAGCACCGGCGCATGGTCTCGACGGGTTGACGCAGCGGCTTCACCAGCTCGCCGACCGCGCTCCAGCGCAGCGCTCCGATGGCGGCACGGTCAGCAATGCCGTCGAGGTGCGGGCGACAGCGCAGGCGTGGAAAGAGAAGCTGCGCTCGCAGACGCCGCGCGACACGATGCACCTGATCATTTCGTCGAAGGCCGGCGTCGATCACGAGAGATTCCGGAATGCGGCACGGGATTTTCTGCATGCGCAATTCGGCGACCACAAGTTCATGTTCGCGCTCCACACCGACCGCGAGAGTGATGGTCATATCCATGCCCATGCTATCGTTGCGGTGCGTGACGAGAATGGCGTGAAGATCCATCCAAACCGGCAGATATTTGTGGGATGGCGCGCAGGGTTTGCAATGGCCGCGCAGGCACATGGGCTTAAGATCGCCTCCACCGGCGCCATGGAGCGCGCGTCATCTCAATCCTACGGGCCGCGCGACAAGGCCATCGTCGATGCCGCCGACCGACCCCGCGCCGGCCGCGAGGATCGCGACATCGCTTATGCTGAGCGACCTGCCAACGCCGCGATGATCGCCAATGCGCGGCGCCGGATCGAGACGGCACGCACCAATCCGGTGCGGATTCCGATCACCGAGCGCCAGCGGCAGGTGGTTAACGCCAGCCTCGGGGCATGGTCGCAGATGGCAAAGCAGGAACCACAGAACACCATCGCGCTCGGCATGACCGACCGGCTCAGCCTGTAGTTCGCGGCTGGGCAGGTGCTTGCGACTGTGGAACAAACAACCAAGGCCTACAGACAAGAGGACAATGCCATGGCGATCACGGCAGCACGAATGACCTCAGACCTTCAGACCCTCAACAAGCTCGTCAACACGGTGGCGGAAAAGCTGCCGCCGGAGAGTCGGCGGGCGTTCACGGAGCGCAGCGGCGAGTATCTCGAGATCATGGCTGGGCGGCTCGATCTGCAGCGGCAGAAAGAGCAGGGCGTCCTGAGCATCAGCCCGGATGCCGTGGTGAGCTTAACCGGCAGTGCGGCGAACAGGCTCGTGCAGGAGGCGAGGGCGGTTGCAGCCAAGGAAGCGCGCGAGGCCGAGCAGGCGCGCGCTGCCCTGGTCGAACAGCAGACTGGCCGTAACAGTGATCCGGCTCGCACAGCGGCCGAGTCCCTATCCGACCGCGTCGTCGATCAGCGGATTGAAGGCACCTTGCAGGATCGGGCGGAGCGCGAGCGCGCGCAGGCTGTGGAAGCGGCCCGTGCCGCCCGGCAGATCGAGACGAACCCAACGCAGACGATCAAAACCGATGGCAACAGCCCTGAGGCGATCCGCGAGCTGCGGGAGCGGCAGGAACAAGTTCGGAAAGACATCGAGCGTGAGCAGGAAGCGGCGAAGCAGAAGGAAGGACCGGCGCGGACGAAGCCTCAGTCGTGAAGCCAACATAGATAGATTTTTGCTCTGTAGGAGCATGTAGGATTTTTGGTGTCCTACAGAATCCTTGCTTCCATTTGGCTGACCACTAATATTCAAGGCCGTTATCATATGTGCCTTAGGTTGACCCAGCAGTTGTAGCCTCACATTGGTCCGCATAGATCTACCAGTGTTGGATCGGCTTAAATCCAGCGTCAAAGTTCCTTTTGGAGACTTGCTATAATATTGAAGAACAGCTTGTAGCGATGCATCTGTCTGCGCTAATCACGATTAGCAACCTCGCTTTGCAAATTTCCTGCGATGCGGAGAAAAAGATTTTGAAGAATTACCGGATTGTCGCCTGACCCTTCGCTAATGAGTCAAGCGCTCGATGAGATAAGGGGTGCGCATACTTGGACACGCAAAACAATTCGGAGGCCGATTGGTGGTCCGAATGGAAAGAGCTTAGCGATGCAGACAGTCTTCGAACGCGAAGGCCTGAAGAGGTGGTCCGGGCCTGCCGTCAGCTCGGCCACCCACAGCAGGATCGCCTTAGGGGCAAGCTCCTCACGCATTTGACAGATCTGGCCAGGGCCTATCTTCGGCCACGCGTTCGTCAGTGACGTTGCCCCCTATTTACCCTCGTTCATAACTGGACTCTGTTCTCGATGTGGTCCGTCCTGGACCGGGTTGCAAACTCGTTGGGGGTAAGGCCGCCAAGGCTCGTGTGCGGCCGGTGGGCATTGT
>JAKFWB010000345.1 GCA_021732945.1 Porphyrobacter sp. | reverse complement strand
GCCGCGCTCGACGAGATCGCGTGAGGCATCATCGAGCTGCGATTGACCCGCGTTGATTTCGGCGCGCATTGCCAGCGCGGCCTCGGCCAGCGTCCGGCCTGCGAGCCGCGCGGTTATGTAATTGCTCGCCTGATCAAGCGCGCCCGGGCTGATCGCGCCGCCAATGGTAAGGATGCGGTTTTCGACCCCGCCATCCTCGCCCACCAGCACCGCCAGCGCACGGCCCTGCCCCAGATCAACCAGATTAAACTGCGCCAGACGCTGCTCGCGCGGGGCGACCAGCACCATCCCCGCCGCGCCCGAAAGGTCGGAGAGGATCGCGGAGGCCTGCGCCAAAGCCGCCTCAACCGGCCCGGCCTCGGCAAGTCGCGCTTCGATTGCGGCCTGTTCCTGCAAGGTCGGCTCAGCCACGCGCATCATGCCATCAACGAAGATCCTGAGGCCCGCATCGGTCGGCAGCCGCCCCGCGCTTGTATGCGGCGCGGCCAGAAGGCCAGCTGCCTCAAGATCGGCCAACACCGACCGGATCGAGGCAGGCGATAGGTTCAAGGTGCCATCTGCGGCCAGCGTCTTCGACCCGACCGGCTGCCCGCTGTCGATATACCCCTCCACCACCCGGCGAAAGATTTCGCGGGCGCGGAAGGTCAATTCGGTCACGGGGAGCGAGGTCATCGGGGATAGTTAAGCTCAATCGCAAGTTTTCTCAATTTCCGTTGGTCCTGAGCTTGTCGAAGGACCGCACTTTCTTCTAGCGCAGCTATTAAGAAGCAAAACGACCCTTCGACAAGCTCAGGGCGAACGGAAAAAAAGGAAAAACTCATGCGCCCTTCAGGACGCGCGCCCGATGAAATGCGCGCCATCACCATCGAAACCGGCTTTACCAAGCACGCCGAAGGCTCGTGCCTGATCGGGTTCGGGGACACCAAGGTGCTGTGCACCGCCAGTGTCGAACGCGGCGTGCCGCCGTGGATGCGCGGCAAGGGTGAAGGCTGGGTGACGGGCGAATATTCGATGCTGCCCCGAGCCACGCACACGCGCGGCCAGCGTGAAGCTGCAAAGGGCAAGCAATCGGGCCGGACGCATGAAATTCAGCGCCTTATCGGGCGTTCTTTGCGCGCCGTCGTAGACTTGCAGAAGCTTGGTGAACGGCAGATCACGCTCGATTGCGACGTGATCCAAGCCGACGGCGGCACGCGCACCGCGTCGATTTCCGGCGCATGGATTGCGCTGCGGATTGCCATCAACGGGCTGATGAAGTCGGGCGAGATCAAGCATGATCCGATCACCGCGCAGGTGGCGGGTATCTCCTGCGGCATCTTCAAAGGCACGCCGGTGCTCGACCTCGATTACGACGAGGATTCGAATGCCGAGGCCGATGGCAATTTCGTGCTGCTTTCGGGCGGCCAGATCGCCGAAGTGCAGGCGACCGCCGAAGGCGCAACCTATGACGAGGAAGCGCTGCTGCGCCTGCTGCGCCTCGCCCGCATCGGCTGCGACCGGATTTTTGCGGCGCAGTTGGATGCGGTGAAGTGAGTCACTTACCAACCTCGCTCACCCTGAGCTTGTCGAAGGGTCTGGTAAACGGGCTTCGACAAGCTCAGCCTGAGCGAGAGTGGTGGGTAAGATGACACGCCGCCTCGGCTCCGGCTCACTCGTGATTGCCACGCATAACGCGGGCAAGCTCAAGGAAATCTCCGCGTTGCTAGACCCTTACGGGGTGAAATGCCTCTCGGCCGGATCGCTTGGCCTGCCCGAGCCGGCCGAGACCGGGACCACTTTTGCCCAGAACGCGCTGCTAAAGGCACGCGCTGCGGCGGAGGCTTCGGGGTTGGCGGCGCTGGCGGATGACAGCGGGCTTTCAGTGGCTGCGCTGGATGGCCGCCCCGGTGTCTACACCGCTGATTGGGCCGAGCGGCAGTGGTTCGAAGGCGCTCCGGGGCGAGATTGGTACATGGCGATGGGCAAGGTTGAAGGGATGCTCGCCGAAAAGGGGCCGGATGTTGACCGTTCAGCCGCATTCCATTGCGTGCTGGCGCTCGCATGGCCTGACGGGGAATACGCGATCTACGAAGGGCGGTGCGATGGCAGCCTCACCTGGCCGCCGCGCGGGACTTTGGGTTTCGGGTATGATCCGATTTTTGTGCCGAAGGGCTACGAAACGACCTTTGCCGAGATCAACCTCAAGGAAACCATGGGCATCAGCCACCGCGCCGATGCCTTTGCCAAGCTGGTCGCCGCGCAATTCGGCTGAGGGCTTAACGGCGAGCGATGTGGTCTGAAGGATCGATCCGCGCGCCCCAGATATTGCCGGCGGGCCAGTACCGGCACACGAGCACTTCGTCGGTGGCGGTGTGGGCGACCGCGCAGCCGACCTCGCGCGTTTCGGGCCAGATGATCTGGGTGTAATGCCCGACATCGCTCCAGCGGCCGGTGCGCGAGACATCGGGGAAGTTGCCGGGGCGGAAATGGCGGCGCTCCTCGACGAAGAAGCCGACCGTTTCCCACGGCGACCAGTATCCCCGCGTGCCGCGCCACAGGTTTTCGCCCTGCCCCTTGCGGACATCGGGCGAGGCGTGCTCGTAGAGGTTGTTGCCGGCAAGGTGGCGGGCCCACCCCTCGGCATCGCGCGCCAAGCGGTCGCTCCACGCGAGTGGGGCCAGGCCAACATCGTCGCGAGCCAGATTATGCGCATCGAGCCAGTCGCTCTGGGCATCGCGTGACGCTTGCGGCAAGGCGGGCGCGGCTGTCATAAGCAGCGCGAAACAGGCAATCCGGGCAATGGCTGGCACGATAGGAAGACTCCGCATGAGCATCAGTTACCTCCCAACGATTAAGCGAGGCTGAAAATTCCGCTCATGGCGCGCGCGCTTTATATTCACTGGCCGTTCTGTGCGAAGAAGTGCCCCTATTGCGACTTTAACTCGCATGTCCGCGATGGCGTGGATGTGGCGGCGTGGGAGGCGGCGCTGATCGCCGATTTGCGCGCTGAGGCGGCGGTGGCGGGCGGAATGGCGCTGACATCGATCTTCTTTGGCGGCGGCACCCCATCCCTGATGCCGCCTGCACTGGTCGCCGCGCTGCTGACGGAAGCTGAGCGGTTGTGGGGCTTTGTGCCCGAGATCGAGATCACTCTGGAGGCCAATCCTTCCTCGGTCGAAGCGGGCAATTTTGCCGCCTTGGCAAGCGCCGGGATCAACCGCGTCTCGCTTGGTGTGCAATCGCTGGATGATGCAGAATTGCGGTTCCTGGGGAGGCTGCACGGGGCGAAGGAGGCTCTGGCGGCACTCGACACCGCACAACAGCACTTCAAGCGGGTCAGTTTCGACCTCATCTACGCCCTGCCCGGCCATACGCCTGAATTGTGGCACGACCGCCTGACCCGTGAGCTGAGTTTTGGCACCGGGCACCTGTAGCTCTATCAGCTCACGATCGAACCCGGCACGCGCTTCGCCAGTGATGTGCGGCGCGGGCGCTTGGTGCCGCTCGACGATGACGCGGCTGCCCAACTTTTCGACATCACGCAGGAATTGTCCGCAGCGGCGGGCCTGCCTGCCTATGAAACGAGCAATCACGCGCGCGCGGGCGAGGAAAGCCGCCACAATCTCGTCTATTGGCGGTATCAGGATTATGCCGGGATCGGGCCCGGCGCGCATGGGCGGCGCGGCGGCGTGGCAACGGTGCGGCACAAGAAGCCCGAGAATTTCCTCGCCACCGTCGCCCGCCAAGGCAACGGCATTGCCGAGGCGCGCGCGCTGGCGGTGCCCGAACAGGCGGCAGAGGCCCTGCTGATGGGCCTGAGGCTGACCGAGGGGGTTGATCTGGCCGCTCTGTCCACTCGGTTTGGCCTGCCGCGCGCCGGGTTGATCGAGGATGCCGCCCTCGCCCGCCTCATCACGCTGGGGCTGATGTGGCAGGATGGCGCGCGGATCGGGGTTGCTCTGCCGGGCCGGGGCGTGCTGGATGCGCTGCTGGTCGAGGTGGTCGCCGACACATTGGTCGCAGCATGAGCGCTTCTGCCATGATCGAGGCATGGCGCGCGCATCTCGCCGACAATCGCCGCCGTTCGCCGCACACGGTGCGCGCCTATGTCGCGGCTGCC
>JAKFWB010000192.1 GCA_021732945.1 Porphyrobacter sp. | reverse complement strand
GGCGAGCGTCGTTACTGGCCACATCGCCAAGTTTGAACAGGGCGGTGTGCGGCTGACCGATGGACAGTTCCTGCCCGCTGATATTGTGGTGACCGCGACGGGGCTCAAAATGGCGATCGCGGGCAAGATCGACGTCCGCGTGGATGGCGAGCCGGTCGAATTCCACGACCGGTTCTATTACAAGGGCTGCATGTTCTCGAACCTACCCAATCTGGCGGTGGTGTTCGGGTATCTCAACGCCAGCTGGACGCTGCGCGCCGACATCAACTCCGATTACGTCTGCCGCGTGCTCGAACATATGCGCAAAACCGGCACCACCATCGCCACCCCGGTGCTCACCCCGGCGGGTGAAGCGGCAATTGTCGAGGATGATGTGTTCGATTTCTCCAGCGGCTATATCCAGCGCGGCAAGCACATCATGCCGCGCAATTCGGTCAGCTATCCGTGGCGGCTCAATCAGGAATATGTGGTCGATCGCAAGCGGATGAAGAATGATCCGCTCACCGATGGCATCCTGACCTTCACCAAGCCAGGCGCGAATGCGCGCGGGACAGAAGAGCAGCTGGAGGCGGCGGAATAGAACGGGACAGGCCCACGAATCTCTTTTGATTGCGCGCGCCTTCCCCTAACCACTCCTCATGACCTCTCCTGACAAAATCTGGACCGCTGGCCTCATCGTCATCGGCGATGAAATCCTCTCCGGCCGCACGCATGACAAGAACATCGCGCAAGTCGCCAGTTGGTTGCAGGTGCAGGGCATTCGCCTGACCGAAGTACGGGTGGTGCCCGATGTCGAGAGCCGGATTGTGGCAGCAGTGAACGACCTTCGCGCGGCCTATGATTACCTGTTCACCACCGGCGGGATCGGGCCGACGCATGATGACATCACGGTTGACGCCGTCGCGGCTGCCTTGGGCGTGCCGGTGGTGATCCACCCCGAAGCGCGCGCGCTGCTCGAACGCTATTACGCAACGCGTGGCGGGCTGAACGAAGGGCGTCTGCGCATGGCGCGGGTGCCCGAAGGGTCAGAACTGATCCCCAACCGCATGTCCGGCGCGCCTGGAATCCGGCGCGGCAATATGTTCCTGATGGCGGGCGTGCCGCACATCACGGCCGGGATGCTCGATGCGCTGACCGGGCAGCTTGAAGGCGGCGCGCCGTTGCTCAGCGAGACCATCGGCGGGTGGATCCCCGAAAGCGAGGTTGCCGATTTGCTGCGCCAGACCGAAGCAGCGCACGACAGCTGCCAGATCGGTTCCTACCCGTTCTTTCGCGACGGGCGGGTCGGCGCCAATTTTGTGGTGCGATCGGTCAGCGCCGATGATCTCAAGGCTTGCTGCGACAGTCTGTCTGAAGGCCTCACCGCCGCCGGTCATGTGGTCACCGCCGGTGGCATCTAAGCTTTAGAAGCGGGACCTTTCATCACCGGCCCTTAACCCTTTGGCGTTACCGCCAAAGGCGCCATGACCCGCGTTTTCATCACGATCGACACCGAGTATTCCTCAGGGCTTTATGCCGGGCCTGACGCGGCGTCGCGGGCGGAGAACTATGCCAGGTCAATTGGCTGCATCACCCCCGAAGGCCCTTCTGGGATCAGTCACAAGCTCGAACTGCTCAATCGCTATGGGCAGAAGGCGGTGTTCTTTGTCGATCCCATGCCCGCGCTGGTGTGGGGTATGGCGGCGATCGAAGATATCGTCGGGCCGATCATCGCCGCCGGGCAGGATGTGCAATTGCACTGCCATACCGAGTGGCTGCGGCACGCTGGCAGCGCTAACCCGCTCACTTCAAAACGAACCGGCCTGTGCATCGCTGACTTCCCGTTTGACGAACAATGCCAATTGCTGACCTATGCCCGTGACACTCTGATCGCAGCCGGTGCACCCGCTCCAATAGCCTTCCGCGCGGGCAACTACGGCGCGAATGATGATACGCTGCGGGCGCTGGCGGAGATCGGCATCGGGTATGATTCGAGCCACTGCCCGGCGCTGAGCGATGGGTTGTGCCGCATCAGCCTTGGCCCGGACATTCGCGATCCCGTGGAACACATGGCCGTGATCGAAGTCCCCGCTGGCACCATCGGCACCCTGCGCGGTGGCCAACGCCATGCGCAGATCACCGCGCTGACGCTGGCGGAAATGCTCGCCGCGGTCCGCCATGCGCGGCACGAGGGGCGCGAAAGCTTCACCTTCGTCAGCCATTCGTTCGAGCTGATCAATCGCCGCAAGCTGGCAGTGAACCCCATCGTGCGTCGCCGCTTTACCGGTCTCGTGCAGGCGCTGGCCGAGATGCCCGGCGTGGAAACCGGCACTTACACTGCGAACCCACCCCCGCTGGCAGGGCAGGGCACCGCGAGCCTCCCGCTCCCGGCCAATGCGATGCGCACCGGAATGCGCTTGGCTGAACAGTTCGTCTCCAACGCGCTGTACGGCGCGCTTTGACCCGGCGCTGGCATGGCCGATCCGCTGACCATCGGAATTGACTTCACCCTCGGCTCGCGCCGCTTGCTGAGCGTGCCGCGACGCCTCGCCAGCTTCGCTTTCACGCTTGAAGAGGTGCTGGCGGGCACCCTTCCCGCGACCCCACCAAGCGGCCCGGATGGCGTGCGGGTGCTGTCTGCCCCCACTGCCAGCCTGGCCGCAATCGTCGCCCGCTTTCCCGGCCATGTCGCAGGCGGTCGGCAGGATTACCGGCGTCATTACATAGACATGGGCCAGAGCTTTGCCGATTACATGGCGCAGTTTTCGGGCAAGACCCGCTCCACCCTGCGGCGCAAGGCCAAGAAGCTGAGCGAGGAGACCGGCGGTTACCACGTCAGCGAACACCGCACCCCGGCTGACATCGAAGCCTTCCTCGCCGCCGCTTTGCCCCTGTCGGCCAAGACCTATCAGGCGCGGCTGCTGAATGCCGGGCTGCCTGACGGGCCAGAAGCGCGCGCCGCGATGCTGGCAGCGGCCGAGGCGGACGCGATGCGCGCCTTCCTGCTCCACGCAGGCGGTCGGGCGGTGGCCTATCTCGCGCTGCCGGTGGTGGGGCAGACGCTGGTCTATGCCCATCTCGGCTATGACCCCGCCCACGCGCGGCTATCCCCCGGCACGGTGTTGCAAATGGACGCGCTGGAGCGCCTGTTTGCCGAGCACCGCTATCGCTGGTTCGATTTCACCGAGGGCGACGGCGCGCACAAGGCGTTGTTCGGCACGGACCATGCCGCTTGCTCAAGCCTCGTGCTGCTCCGGCCCACATTCGCCAATCGGGCGCTGCTCGGCGCGCGGGCGGGATTTGACGCCAGCGTCATGCAAGCCAAGGCGCTGGCGCAGCGCTCAGGGGCGCTGGGCCGGATCCGGGCGCTGCTGCGAGCTTAACGACGCAGGTGCTCCGATGCGGTCTGTGGCCGCGCGGCGATTGCTGGTCTGCTGACGAACCCGTTCCACCAACGGGCTACGACCGGATGCTGCGCCTTTGGGCGAAGCATAGCGCAGCGTGAGATAGAGCCACACAAACACCCCGGCTCCCAGCAGAGCGCCCGCGGCCATGCCCAACCGCACATCATAGCTGACAATCAGGCCGAACACGGCCAGCGCGGCGGCAACCACGAACCATTTGGGATCTAGAGCACTTTCCGACCAGTCCGGGTCATCCTGACGGAGCCGATTTTGGCCCAGCGAAAGGAGCGAGGAGGGAGCCATGCCGCCGCATAGTGACCGACGAGGGACGCGGCGCTGGGCCAAAATCGGCCCGCCCCTTGGGGTCGCGTCAGGGTGATCCGGATTGGTCGGAAAGTGCTCTAGCCAACGGCGTTCATCCTGCGCAGACGCGGGCATTGTCAGACCTCATTTTCCGATAGAGCGCAGCCGGGGAGAGGAGAGGGTGCCGCGCCTGTTATCTGCAAGTGGGAGCACGCGGGCCAAACACAAGGGGGACAAATGACTAGAGTCTGTTTCAGTAGAGTGGAAACGCCTGCATCGCGTCAGGAAGCCCGCTGGACAGGAGTGGCGCGCAGCAGGGGCTGGTTTGCCCCTGCCAGTGCCGCGACGCAGCCAGCGGGCTTCCTGACGCGACCCCTGCGGGGCGGGCCGCTTTTGGCCCACCACCACGTCGATAGTC
>JAKFWB010000511.1 GCA_021732945.1 Porphyrobacter sp. | reverse complement strand
GACGCCCGCTCCGGTCATGGACATCATTGATGCCAAGCCCTTGGCGATCCTCGGCGATTCGGTAACCACCGACCACATCTCCCCGGCCGGTTCGATCAAGGAAGACAGCCCCGGCGGCAAGTTCCTGATGGCCAATCAGGTCGCCAAGAAGGACTTCAACTCCTACGGCTCGCGCCGCGGCCACCACGAGGTGATGATGCGCGGCACCTTCGCCAATATCCGCATCAAGAACGAAATGGTCCCCGGCGTTGAAGGCGGCCTCTCGACCTATGGCGGCGAGACCATGGCAATCTATGACGCGGCGATGAAGCACAAGGATGACGGCACGCCGCTGGTGGTGATCGGCGGCAAGGAATACGGGACCGGCTCGTCGCGCGATTGGGCGGCCAAGGGCACGATCCTGCTCGGCGTGCGGATGGTGATCGTTGAAAGCTTCGAGCGCATCCACCGCTCGAACCTCGTCGGCATGGGCGTGCTGCCCTTGCAGTTCAAGGAAGGCGACACTCGTTTAACCCTCGGCCTGTCAGCGACCGACACCTTCTCAATCCGCGGTCTGGCCGATCTGGTGCCGGGGCAAGATATCACGGTGGAAGTCACCCGCGAGGATGGCACACAGTTCACCTTCACCGCGCTGTGCCGGATCGATACCGCCAACGAGATGGAATATTACCGCCACGGCGGCATTCTCCATTACGTTCTGCGGAAACTTGCGGCATAATCTGCGCATGATCACGCTTCGCCCCGCCCTCTTCGCTACGGCTGCCGCCCTCGGGCTGGTGGCATGCGGCGATGAGCGCGGCGGGGCGAGCGATAGCGAGGATGGGCCGGGCGCGCCGTTTGGTGTGGAGCTGGCCATGGCGGCCACGCCCGCAACCGAGGACGGCGCGACCGATAGCGCCGCGCCGGTCGCGCCAAAGCTGATTGGCCTGACCGCAGAAGAACTCGCCGCGAAGCTCAAGCAGGGCAATATCCGCCTGATCGACGTGCGGACCGATGCCGAAGTGGCCGAGGGGGTTATTCCGGGCGCGGAGCACATCTCGCTCGACAGCTTCAACCCCGCTGCGCTCGATCTATCGGACGGGCGCGAAGTGGTGCTCTATTGCCGCTCAGGCCGCCGCTCGGCGATTGCGGGCGAGAAATTGGCGGCAGCAACCGGCAAGCGTTCCCAGCACTTGGCGGGCGGCATCCTTGCTTGGGAAGCAGCCGAGCAGCCCGTCGCCGCCCCGCGTTGACCATCGCATCCACGAACAAGCAAAAAGGGCAGCCCGTTAAGGCTGCCCTTTTGTTTTGGTGCGATTGTGGCTGTTAGCCTGCGTCGGTGAACTTGCGGCGACCAAGGATCGCGGCAGCCGCGAGGCCGAACAGGATCATCATCGGCGGCGCAGGCACTTCGCTCCCGCCCGAGGTGCTGCTGGAGGACGAGGAACTGCTGCTGCTGCTCGACGAGCTGCTCGACGAAGAGCTGCCCCCGGTCGAACCCGACGAGCCGCTGCTGCTTGATGACGACGAGCTCGATGAGGAGCTGCTACTGCCGGTGCTGCTGGTCATGTCGCCCGAAGACCCGGTGCTGGTCGCCCCGCCCGATGACGACGATGAAGATGACGACGATGAGGAGGAGCTGGAGGAAGACGAAGATGACGACGAGGAGGAACTCGACACCGCACCGGTGGACGAGCTGACATTGCCTGACGAGCTCGAGACATTGCCCGAAGAACTGGAGACATTGCCCGAGGAGCTCGACACGGCTCCGGTCGAACTGGAAACTGCACCGGTCGAGCTCGACACAGCACCCGTACTTGATGACACCGCGCCCGTGCTCGACGACACCGCGCCGGTGGACGATGATACATTGCCCGAGGTGCTGGTGCTCGACACTGCTCCGGTCGAGGATGACACCTGACCGGTTGAAGTCGATGTCGAAACCTGCCCGGTTGACGAAGAAATCGTGCCCGAAGACGAGGTGGTGGACGAAGTGATCGTGCCCGAAGACGAGGTTGTCGACGTCGAATTGTCGATATTGACATCGACGATTACGCCGCCGCTGCCGCCAGAACCGCCCGAGGTTGAAGTGGTGGTCGAAACCGAAACGTCGCCCGACGATGATCCGCCACCGCCAAAGAAGCCGCCGAAGAAGCCGCCGCCAAAGCCGCCACCAAACCCCCCGCCGCCGAAGCCGCCAAAGCCGCCGACCGGGCCACCGCCGCCCGAAATCGGCGGAAGCGGAGGCAGGGGCGCGGGCAGATAGGCGACCTGCGCGATCGGCGGGCATTCATTCGGATCGAAATAGGCCTGCACCGCGCCCGCAGGCACGCTCGGCGCGGTGCCGGGGGCTACGCCAGCGGGGCCGACCGGCTGGCATTCGATCGTGCGCTCGACAATCCGGCGACGGCGCTGTTCGGGCAGCGGCAGATCAGGCGTGCGCGTCTTGATGTAACGCGCGCCAGTTTCCGGATCGACTGCAATCAGCTTGCCATCAATCTTGCTGCTGAATTCCGGCGCATCGGTGTTCAGCGGCTCGGCGATGCGCACGGCACCGCCTTGCAACAATGCGACACCCGCAGCAGCAGCGGAAAGCTTCGCGATGGCCAGTTTGAGCGACATAGTCGGTACCCTGTTTGCCTGTGGTGAGGAGCGCGGACCATCCGCACCTCCCCCAATTCCAGCTTTCTTTTGATGTCAGAATGCAGCGAGGGGCAATCCGGTTAACCATGGCCAGCCGCTGCAAAGCGCCGGAATTGCCACGAAATCCGCCAATTTCGCGGGCGCTGTCCCGAACTGGCACCGAAATCGGGGGGTCAGTTAGCCGGAAGGTTAACCATTCTCGTCGAACAGCCCGCCCTGCGGCGGCAGCGAATCTTGCGGCGGTGCCATTTCCAGATGCGCCCAGCCGCCATCATTCAGCACGCGCCCACGCGCGGTGCGGGCGATCAGGCCGAGCTGGATGAGGTAGGGTTCGACCACCTCCTCCACTGTGTCGCGCGGTTCGGCGAGGCCTGCCGCGAGGGTCTCGATCCCCACCGGACCGCCCTTGTAAGTGGTTGCAATCATGGTGAGATAGCGCCGGTCCATCGCGTCAAGCCCGAGCCGGTCAATTTCCAGTCGGGTCAGCGCCTCGTCTGCGACATGGCGGGTAACTGAGGCCGCCCCCGCGACATCGGCGAAGTCGCGCACGCGGCGCAGCAAGCGGCCTGCGACTCGCGGTGTGCCCCGCGAACGGCGGGCGATTTCATGCGCGCCATCGGGGGCGATGCCGAGCCCGAGCAGCCCAGCGGCGCGGGTGACAACGCGTTCCAGCTCCTCGTGGGTGTAGAAGGTGAGGCGGACGGGGATGCCGAAGCGGTCGCGCAGCGGCGTGGTCAGCAGGCCTTGCCGGGTGGTCGCACCGATCAGAGTGAAGGGCGGCAGGTCAATCCTAACGCTGCGCGCGGATGGCCCCTCGCCGATGATGAGATCGAGCGCGCGGTCCTCCATCGCCGGGTAAAGCACCTCCTCGACCACGGGCGAGAGGCGGTGGATCTCGTCGATGAATAGCACGTCATGCGGCTCGAGATTGGTGAGCAGCGCGGCGAGATCGCCCGCCTTGGCGATCACCGGACCGGAGGTAGCGCGGAAGCCCACGCCAAGCTCGCCCGCGATGATCTGCGCCAGCGTGGTCTTGCCAAGGCCCGGGGGGCCGAAGAACAGCGTATGATCCATCGCCTCGCCCCGCGCGCGGGCAGCGGCGATGAAGACGGCAAGGTTGCCCTTGGCCCCCTCCTGCCCGACGAATTCGGCGAGCCTGCGCGGACGTAGGGCTGCGTCGGGGTCGCCGGGCTGGCGTGCGGGGATGTGGAGGGGGACGGGATCAGTCATTCTTTGGTCAATTCAACCATGGACCGAGAATGATGAACAACACGCACGATCATGATCCTGCTTCCGTCGAAACGATAGAGAATACGATACCCACGGTGCATCTTGCAGCGAACGCCTGCGCCATATTCACGCCGCTCGGGCGCAGACGATGGAAATTGACCGAGCATGACGAATGCTTCGCGGATACCCTCCTGCATCCGATCCGCCGTCGCTTCGCCGAAACGGTTGAGGCCGTAATCGTCGATAGCTTCAAGATCGCGGCGTGCAGCCGGAGATATA
>JAKFWB010000512.1 GCA_021732945.1 Porphyrobacter sp. | reverse complement strand
GGGATTGGCAGCACAGGGGTTGGCTGCCGCGCAGGGGTTCGCCTTGCAGGGGTTCGCCTTGCAGGGGTTCGCGGCGCAAGGGTTGGCAGCGGCGCAGGGGTTGGCCGCGCACTTCGAGGCATTTGCCTTCTTGGCCTTCTTTGCAGGCTTGCAGGCACCGCAAGGATTGTAGCTGCTGGAACTGGCCGAGCACGGGCCACACGGTGCATCGGCCATCGCAGCCGTTCCTGCGGTTGCCATGGTCAGGCCACCCGCGACCATCAGCATCTTTGCAAGCATCTTGGCATTCGACATTTTGTTTCTCCTCTTGATTATCATCACATCCGCGGGGGACCGTGGGAAATCGCCCCCCATCACGAGACTTGTCTTTGATTGAGAGGCTTATCCGCCGAAAACAGCGCCGTCGGGGATTTTCTTCCAAGCCGGATCGGACTTGGCAATATATCCGGGTACGTCCTTCAGCCAGGTCTGCTGCACGCCCTCATTGAAGTTGAGGTAGAGCTTGCCGTTCACCACCTTGTAATACGTCGCATCACCCGGCGCGAGCGAACCACGGCTCATCGCCCAAGCGCAGTGACCGCCATATTGTGGGGCATAGGCGGTCGGGTTGGCCTTGAAGGCTTCGGCATTGGCCTGATTGGCAAATTGCCATTCAGCGCCGTTCCAGTTCACACTGAAGCGCGCATTGCCCATCGCCGGTGCGCCATTGCCCTGAAAATAGCTCACCGCATCATATCCGCTGATGGCGATCGCTTCTTCAGCTTCCACATCAACATAGACGCCGCCATCGGCCAAAGCGGGTGCTGCATAGGCAAGCGGCGCGGCAAACGCGGCGGCTGCCAGCATGAGATGCTTGTGTGTCATTTCGGAATCACTCCTTCTTTGAATTTCGGGCGTGCAACGGTCATTGGCGTTTCGCTCATTGAAACGAACGGGACTGGCAAAGGGGGGAGCAGCCAACCCACAGCGGTAAGAACGTGATCGCTCAACGACCGCGCACACCCCTAGTTCGCCCACGTTCATGATTTGGTGACTCCTCGCGAAAAAATATTTCACGCTTGCGAGAATTTCACCGGCTTTACCCAAGCGCTCGACACGATTTGCGCAATCCGCCAAGGGTGCTGCGCCATGCGTCTCGCTGATTGCCACAATATCGAGGATTTCCGCTTGCTCGCGAAGGCGCGTCTGCCCTTCCCCGTGTTCGACTATATTGATGGCGCGGCGGATGACGAACGGACCAAGGCGCGCAACACCGCCGCTTTCGATAATGTTGATCTGGTGCCCGATGTGCTGGCGGGCGTGGCAGAGATTGATACGTCCTGCACCATCTTGGGGCGCAGGACGGCCCTGCCGCTGATGCTGTCCCCCACGGCGGTACAGCGCGCGTTCCATTGGCAGGGCGAAACGGCGGTTGCCAAAGCGGCCGAAAAATTCGACCTGTGGTTCGGCATTTCCAGTCTCGCCACCCGCAGCATCGAGGACATCGCCGCACTCACCAGCGGGCCCAAGCTGTTCCAGCTCTATGTCCACAAGGACAAGGGGTTGAACACCCACATGATTGAGCGCTGTCAGGCTGCGGGCTTTGATGCGCTGGCGTTGACGGTCGACACGATTGTTTCGGGCAAGCGCGAACGCTGTTTGCGCAGCGGTTTCACCACCCCGCCGCGCTTCACCCCGGCGAGCATCTGGAGCTACGCCACCCGCCCGCGCTGGACGCTGGATTACCTGCTGCGCGAACAATTCCGCCTCCCCAACCTCGACACTCATGTGCGCGAGGGATCGAGCAAGGCGTTGAGTATCGCTGATTATTTCAACACCATGCTCGATACTTCGATGGACTGGAACACCGCAGCGGCGATCCGCGAAAAATGGGGCGGGAAGTTCGTGTTGAAGGGCGTGATGAGTGTTGGGGATGCCCGGCGCGCGGTCGAAATCGGCGCGGATGCGATCATGATCTCCAACCACGGCGGCAGGCAGTTGGATGGCAGCCGCGCGCCCTTCGATCAACTCGCTGAAATCGCCCAAACCGTCGGCGGCGAAATCGAGATCATCTGCGACGGCGGCATACGGCGCGGCACGCATGTGCTGAAGGCTCTATGCAGCGGGGCAAGCGCAGGATCGGGAGGTCGGCTGTACCTCTACGCTTTGGCAGCGGCAGGGCAAGCGGGGGTCGAGAGCGCGCTGGGCATCCTCAAGGACGAGCTGGAACGCGGCATGCGGCTGATGGGGGTGAAGCGCGTGGACCAGCTGACGGCGGATCGCTTGAGACACAGATAACCATTCGCCCTCAAGCAGCGAAGCGATAGGGCAAACAGGAATGTCATAATTTTGCAATGCAAGGCGCGTTTTGCGACCTGTCACATTTCTCGGGGACCTGACCAATGATCCGCACCGCCGCCGCCCTTCGCGCCCTGCCCTTTGCGCTTGCCGCTGTCGCGCTGACCGCTTGCGGAAATGAGCCTGCGCAGACCGACAACGACGCTGACAGCTTTGCCGCGCGGATCGGCAAGGGCAAGGCCAGCCCCACGCCCGGCCCCGCTGCCACCGCTACGCCCACCATCGCGACCCCGCTCCCCGGCGCTGCGCCCGGTGCCTTTGCCAAGGGTACGCTGACCGATCCCGCCTCACAGAACTGCGGCGCGCCCTTAATGGCGCCGTTCATCGGCAAGCTCGCCGATCAGCCCACCCGCGCAGAAATTGCCAAGACCCTTGGCCGCACCAACAACCTGCGCTTCGTCGTGTTCGGCAGCGGGGATGTGAACCCCGACGCGACCAATCCGCGCCTCAGCCTGATGCTCGATGCGCAGAACATCATCCGCGACGCGCGTTGTGGGTGACGCTCTGGGCGGGTGACATTGTCGGCAATCGCGGCTTGCACCTTGCGCAATAATCGGCAATTGTTCCGTTCATGACGCGGAATGGACTTGCCCTGCTACGACTTATGCGCCCTTGGGCGTAGGCCGCCGCGCGCAAGGTGCAGCGCGGCTCCCCGCTCAAGGGTCAATTGCCGCAGCTTCCCATCCCTTACCGCGACGAGCCTCATTCCATGCCCATGCTCAAGCAGCCTTCCGTCAAATATCGCCCGTTCGGCCAGATCAATCTGCCTGATCGCCAATGGCCTTCGCGCCTGATCGAAACCGCGCCGCGCTGGCTGTCGACCGATCTGCGAGATGGCAATCAATCGATCATCGACCCGATGGACGCGGTTAAGAAGCGCCGCTTTTTCGACTTGCTGGTCGAAATTGGCGTCAAGGAAATCGAGGTCGGTTTTCCCAGCGCAGGCGCGACCGAGTTCGACTTTATCTCAGGCCTCGTCAAATCAGGCGCGATCCCTGATGATGTGACAGTGCAGGTGCTGACCCAAAGCCGCGAAGACCTGATCCGCACCAGCTTTGCCAGCCTTGAAGGCGCGCGCACCGCGATCGTCCACCTGTATAACGCCGTCAGCCCCGCATGGCGCGACATCGTGTTCCGGATGAGCAAGGACGAGGTGAAGGCCATCGCCGTGGCCGGCGCGAAGGTGATGCGCGACGAAGCCGCGCGCTATCCCGGTACCGATTGGCACTTCCAATACTCGCCCGAAACCTTCTCCACCGCCGAACTCGATTTCAGCATCGAAGTCTGCGCGGCAGTGATGGAGGTGCTGGCCCCCACGCCCGAGCATCCGATCATCCTCAACCTGCCCGCCACCATCGAGGCGGCGACGCCCAATATCTACGCCGACCAGATCGAATATTTCGGCCGTCACCTGCCCAATCGGGAAAGCGCCGTCCTGTCACTCCACACCCATAACGACCGCGGCACCGGCGTTGCGGCGGCGGAGCTTGGGCTGATGGCGGGCGCGGACCGGGTTGAAGGCTGCCTGTTCGGCAATGGCGAACGCACCGGCAATTGCTGCCTCGTGACGATGGCCTTGAACCTCTACACCCAAGGGGTCGATCCCGGCCTGGATTTTTCCGACATCGACCGGGTGATCGAGACGGTCACCTATTGCAACGACCTGCCCGTCCACCAACGCCACCCCTACGGCGGCGAGCTGGTTTACACCGCGTTCAGCGGCAGCCATCAGGACGCGATCAAGAAGGGTTTTGAAGCCCGCGAAACCCAGAATGACGAGGCGTGGCGCGTGCC
>JAKFWB010000510.1 GCA_021732945.1 Porphyrobacter sp. | reverse complement strand
CATTTGCGCCGTATCGATAGCGCGATGCGTCGGCAGGATCTGTACATCCGCAGGCAGCCACTCAACAAGGCGCCTCACCACGGCGAGGAGGGCACCCGCGCAAGGGTAACGGAGACGGCGGGCCTCCTCGTCGGTGCGCGCGATATTGACGGGCACGGGACCGTCTCTCTCGGCCGCGAGCTGCTTAATTTTATCGATCCATCCCCGCGCAGTCTTGTCCTGCAGGTCGCAAAGTTCGGAGAGCGCTCGCCAGTTTTCAGACGGCATTTCGTACTCGCCACTGATCCATCGGCGCACGGTCCGGTCCTCTTTGCCAAGGAACGCAGCGGCATCGCTCTGGCTGAGTCCGCAGCGGTGAAGCATCAGCTTGACTTGGGCGGAGGTAGGAATTGAACTTTTCATCGGCAAATCTCCAGTGGAGGTCGCTGGGCAGTGCCCTGCGTGACTGTCCTAACATAGGACACAGGCGACTGGGCGTCAAGGTCCCGCCGGCAGACTTTACGTGCGGTTGACGACCTGTTGGCGCAAGCCGCGACTACCCACTCTACGTCTCGACCCTGCGCTGCTTCACCTGCGCGGCCTCCGGCACCTTCTCCTCGTCCGCGTCCCCGACGGCGTCTGGTATGTCACGACCGCCGTGAAATGGAACGGGCCGAACAACAGCGCCGAGGGTGTCTCGATGTTGAACCGGGTGGACGCGCGGGGCGGGGAGCTGGTGAAGATGACGTTGCCCTGATGCAGAGCAATGGAGAATGCGTACGGGCGACGGGCTGCCCGGGGTCCGGAAGTAGCTTGGAAAGGCATTTCGTCAGGAAGCAAATTCTAATCAGCCATGACTGCGAAAAGTTTGACGCTCTAGAAACAACCGTTCACGATGTTACCGAAGGTTGCATTATCTGGGGCGTCGTATGTCTCAAGTTCCGACGGAATACTCCGCGAAAGATTTCTTTATTGAGGATCTCCCACGCACCCTGTTTCCATTGTCAACAAACAAGATACTGGTTGAGAATGGAGCGACGGAATTGCTTGCCTTTGCGGCGAAGATTGTCGGGGGTGGAGGTTCTTTTCTCCCGCAGAGGCGAGTGTATGCAAACAAGGACGCCTTGCATCTTCGTCGTACCGTGAAGCTGGACGCCGTAGCAGAATTTTTCTTGTACGATCTGATTTATCGAAATCGATCCTACTTCAGAAAACCATTTAACGCGGCGCGTCAGCATTTTGGCTATCGCTTTGAGAAGGGAATGCCTGTTGCTCCGTCGAAAAGCTATAGCGATTTCAAGAAAATCATAGCGACTAACACGCTCATAACAGCCGAGTTTATTGGTTTCGATATCGCATCATATTTTAATAGCGTCTACCACCACGACTTAATGGCGTGGTTTTCTAGCCTTGGAACGCCAGCAGATGACGTTGAGGCGTTCGGCAAATTCTTTCGCGAAATCAATGCGGGGCGCTCGCTCGATTGTCTTCCTCAGGGACTTTATCCAGCCAAAATGATTGGAAGTGAATTTCTGCGTTTCATTGAACAGTCATCGTCGATAAGGGCGGGTAGCATCGCCCGGTTCATGGACGACTTCTATTTGTTCGATGATGACAAGAATGTACTTCAGTCCGATTTTGCTGAAGTGCAGCGTCTCCTTGGTTTGAAAGGATTGTCGGTTAACGCAAGCAAAACGGATACCGGCGGAACACCGAAGACTGGAGAGGCGGAGGGAAACATCAGTGAACTCAAGAGACGCCTGCTTAAGCGCCGACGGCATCTAATTGTATCCCACTATGAAATTGAAGATGAGCCCGACGATGACAGCGACGCAAGTGAGCCGCTGGACGAAGAGGAGATTGAGTTTGTGCTCTCGTTGCTGGATGCGGATCAACTGAGTGAAGAGGATGCGGAGCTAATTCTCATTGTGATGCGGAATAATGTGGACCGGATTGAAGAACATCTGCAGCTATTTGCTGATGGCTTTCCCCATCTTGCGAAAAACTTCTACGGCTTGTGTGCGGACGCACGAGACAAAGACGCCGTTGCCCGAATCGTGCTCGATGTTGTTAGGACAGACAAGCATATTGGAGAGTATCAGCTGTTCTGGTTTGGCATGATGCTCGAAGGTTATCTGATTAGTACGAAGCTTGGCTCAGAGTTGGTCGAGGCGCTCTATAGGCATCAAAGCGCTACAGACATCTCTAAAGCCAAAATTCTTGAGATTCCTGATCTGCGGTTCGGGCTACCTGAGATGCGAGAGGCATTTCTTCGTGAGGGTCGCTCCGATTGGCTTGCTTGGTCGTCTGCCGTTGGATCTCGAGCAATGAAAAAATCAACGAGGAACTATCTCTTGGACTATTTCGCCAATGGATCAGACATGAACCAACTCATCTCAAATATAGTAAAAAATGTCTGACAAAATAGTTATAGCGCTCCGAAGGGCGAAGTTCTTTAGTCTTCTGTGAAAAAATCCTCGTCAAGTTTCTTGACGTAAACGGTCTCATGAATTCTCACGCCAACATTATAGAGAAACATCAAGCGGGTGAGGTGTTCTCCGTCAATTAGAACCAGCTTTACGGGCACCTTTTCAGCAAATTGTCGAGCGGCGGGCGAAAAGCCGGAAGTAGTGACAAAGACCCCCTTATTTGCTTTCGCTGCAGCAACTGCACCGTAAAAGGCCTGAACGTCGGGAGATCCAATTTTGTTTTCTGCCTTGTAACGTTTGGCTTGAATGTACACGCGGTCCAGGCCCAAGGCGTCTTCGTCAATAACGCCATCGAGCCCACCATCGCCGGACTTCCCAATTGTTTTGCCTGCGTCTTCTCGGGCGCCCCCGTAGCCCATTGCTAACAGAAGCGAGACAACAGCAGACTCGAAGAAGGACGGTGCTGCTGTCATTAGGCGATCAAGCAATTCTGCCCTGAGTTCATCAGCCAACTGCTTAACCGTACTCTTTAGCACCTCGTCTGGAGTTCCTTCTGGCGAGGTCGTGGTGACATCTAACGCAATGCTCGCCGGAGAAACTTCTTCGGTCGAGTTATTGGGTCCAGCATGAAAGGCGAGAAATTCGGGAAACTGCGAAAGAAACTGAATGTTTATCTTGGGTGGCGGGCTGGCCAATACACTCTTGCCAAGCTGCGTAATTTTGAAGTGAGCGTGCTTCGTTCTTTCTACGAGTCCGGCATGCGACAGATATGATTTGGCCCAATGGGTTCGATTGGAGATTACTGTCTGCTTGCCACTAGGTAGAAGTTGCTGGCGTTCCTCAGGCCTCAGGTCGAAGCGCTCAGCCATCCTGTGAACCACCTCTCCGATCTTGACTTCGCCCTTGGCCGATTCTTCGAGGACCGGCAGCATAAGAGTTTGATAGTCGGGTATCGGCACCAAGCACTCCTATTTTTGTTGATTGTATCAAGATTTCGTTCTGCCATCACACAACCTACTAAATGAATCGCGATGGCCATGTTTAGCAGTCCGTGAGCCCCCTACCGTTCGGCGGCGCGACGGGAGCACTATTCTCTGTTCGCAGCTGATGCCTCACCCACCCGTGATCCCCCACCTCTGATCCACCCGCCCGCGTGCTACAGTACCAGCTTCATGCCGCCTCTCTCGCGCCGCACCTGGAGCTGGACCTTCGATCTGCCGCCCGCCGAGCTGTGGCCGGTGCTGGCCGACACCAACCGGTTCAACGAGGCGATGGGCCTGCCGCCCTATGCGCTGGAGGAGACGCCGCAGCCCAACGGCACGGTGCTGCGCCGCGGCCGCGGCAAGGCGGCGGGGTTCACGCTCGAATGGGAGGAGAAGCCCTACGAGTGGATCCTGGGCCGCCATTTCAACGTGTCGCGGGTCTTCTCCAAGGGGCCGTTCCGCCGCTTCGGGCCGGTGTTCGATCTCTCCTCCGACGGCAAGGGCGGCTCGGTCGTGTCCTACGCGCTCGAATGGGAGCCGCTCACCCTGATGGGCCGCCTGTTCGGCCGGCGGCTGGCCGAGCAGGCCGGCGCCGCCGTGGGCAAGCGCGTCGTGGAGGCCGTCGCCTTCGCCCGGGGCGAGCGCGAGACGCCGTTCGAGCTGCCGAAGCCGGCGCTGCCCGACGGCGCCTTAGAGCGCGCGGCGGCGATGGCGGTGGAGATCGACCGCAGCCCCTACGGC
>JAKFWB010000416.1 GCA_021732945.1 Porphyrobacter sp. | reverse complement strand
CTCCTCGCTACCGTCCTCGAAGATGTTCGCGCTGGCAGATTCCCGACAAATCCCTCCCAGCGGGTCTGCCCCGGCTGTCCGGCGTTCTTCGTGTGCGGGCCGGTCCCGACAGGCCCCCTGCAAAAAATCTTCTGAGCTCCTTTCCGGTCGGCTGCCGCCGTTCCGATTGTCTCTTCGTAGCCGGGCTGTTCCGGCAAACCGAAGGACAAATCAAAATGGCTACCCCTGAACTTCCCGAATTCGATGATGTCGGCGATGCCGTCCGCGAAGGCCGGAGCCTGCGACCCGCTCGGGCCTATCGGTTCCAGTTCGCCCTCGAAAGCCTCGACTTTCGCGCACTCACCGTCGCCGATCGGATCCCGCTGGGCCGCCAAGTGCTCGAAGCGGCAGGGCTTGAACCCGACCGAGGTTACAGCCTGTTCGCGATCCTCACGACCGGCGACTTCGAGGACGTGCGCCTCGATGAACCTTTCGACCTCAGCACCGCTGGCGCCGAGCGCTTCGTCGCCTTCCTCACCGATCGCGAATTCAAGTTCCAGGTCAACGATGACCAGCAGCGCTGGGGCAAGCCCGCAATCAGCGGCCGCATCCTCAATCAAATCGCTGAGCCCGGGCCCGAAGAGGCGGTGTTCCTCGAAGTGCGTGGCGGAACCGACGTCCTCATCGAGCCGGCCATGCTGGTCGACTTGAGCGCTCCAGGCATCGAACGCTTTTACAACGCCCCGCGCCCGTCGGTAGAAATCGAAATCATCGTCAACACGCGTCCGCGCCTAGTACGCGGTCCGACCGTGACCTTCGAGCAGATCGTCGAGCTGGCCTTCCCGGGTCCGCACGAAGCCAACGTCGTGTTCTCCATGACCTACCGCAAGGCGGCCTCGAAGCCGCACGCCGGCGAGCTGAGCGCGCACGGTTTGGTAACCATCAAGCAGGGGACGATCTTCAATGTCACGCGCACTGTTCAGTCGTAACGCCGATCTCGCTAAGCTGCGCGAGGAAGGGTATTTCGTCCAGATCGTCGGAGGGTTCCTCGTCATGCGCGAGGTCCCCTACGTCGATGGCCACCGCAGGGTGTGCAAGGGCACACTCATCTCGAGCCTAGCCTTGGCCGGCGACCAGACCCGGCCGCCCGACACCCACGTCATTCATTTCGACGGAGACTACCCTTGCTTCGCCGATGGTAAGGCGATCGCGGCGATCGCCCACCAGACCGCGCACTTCGAGCTTGGCAATGGACTCACAGCGGAGCACGCCTTCTCCAGCAAGCCGGAAGGAGGGTATCGCGACTACCATCACAAGATGTCGACCTATGCTTCGATCATCTCGGGTCCTGCCGCGGTAATCGACACCACACTCTCGCCGCGCCCCCACCGCGTGATTGACGATGAGGAGGACGCTGCGAGCGTTTTTCATTACGTCGAGACGGCGTCGGACAGGGTCGGGATCGGTGCGCTCACTGCCAAGCTCGCGGGGCACCGCATCGCGATCATCGGCCTCGGCGGGTCGGGAAGCTATATTCTCGACATGCTGGCTAAAACGCCGGTAGCGGAGATCCGCATCTTTGATCCTGACGAGTTCCTTCAGCACAATGCCTTTCGTGCTCCTGGGGCGCCGAGCCTTGACGACCTGCGTGACGCACCGCTGAAGGTCGACTATTTTGCGGCGATCTACTCGCGCATGCATCGCGGCATAACCGCGGTGCCGAAGGCGATTACAGCCGAGACTATCGATCTGCTCGAAGGCATCGACTTCGCGTTCCTAAGCCTGGACGCAGGTGAAGCGAAAGCCGCCCTCTTAGAATGGCTTCACGCACGCGGAGTCGGCTTTGTCGATATCGGAATGGGCCTAGAGCTCGGCGAACAGGGCCTCAGTGGCATCTTGAGGGTCACGACCAGCACTCTGGAGAGCCGGACCAAGGCCGGCTCGCACAATCGAATTCCCCTAGTCGGCGGCGGGGCCGACGACATCTACGCCTCGAATATCCAAGTAGCCGACCTCAACGCGCTCAACGCCGTCTTGGCGGTAATCAAGTGGAAGAAGCTGTGCGGATTTTACTGCGACCTCGAGCGCGAACACCATTCGACCTACACACTCGACGGCAACATGCTGCTCAATGAGGACCAGTCATGATCCGGTATACCGAACTCGAACATCGCTTCGTGGAGAGTTTTCCCGAGCCGCTCGTCCCTGGGATTCTCTACGTATCGATGGAATACGGAAGCGTCGCGCACAGCTGCTGCTGCGGCTGCGGCGCGGAAGTGGTGACGCCACTGACCCCAACAGACTGGAACATCACTTACGATGGCGAGGCTATCAGTCTCCACCCTTCGGTCGGCAACTGGACGCTGCCATGTCGTTCGCACTACGTAATCCGCCGAGACAAGGTGATTGCTGCACCGCCCTGGTCGGATGCACAAGTCGCGGCCGAGCGGCAACGAGACCGCAGAGCCAAGGCTCACTTCTTCAGGCAGGAGGATCCCTCGCCTGTTGCTCAGTCTGGCCCCGAGACGCCCTCCGCGACCCCGTCCGCACCTCGACCGCCAGCCAGTTGGTGGCAACGCATGCTAAGCTGGTGGAAGGCAACCTAGCCAAGCGCAGGCTCGAAACCTAGCTCATGTGGTCAGACCAAGTCGGGCGGCACGTCGACAATCCGGAAAACAGCCCCTGATCCCACATCGCGGACAAGGTCGACGCGCGCGCCATCCCAGTGATAGTCAAGGTGCCGTCCCTGTAGCGGGTTTGACGCGCAGTCCGGGTAGAAGAGCGCGATGCATTCTCCGCCGGGATGCCGGATGCTCGGGTAGACAATACCATCCGATCCCGTGCTCCTGAGGTGCCGCGCGAGCGCTTGGGATGCGGTGTAGCTGTCAGGATCGAGTGCCTGATCCGAATTCCCCGCCGGAGTTCGGAGATCATGTAAGTCTGCATCGACCGACATGACGATTTCCCGAAACTGCGAGGTCCAGCCAGGAGCTTCCTTGGTTCGCGCCATGAAACGGGCATGGTGGTGGATCGTTTCGAACAGCGCGGATTCAAACCGGTCGCCAACGTAGAGCACGCCGAAGCTGCCGTCGGTAAAACGACTTGGCCGGTCGGTGCTGACGTGGGTGAATGGCGCCATGAGGTAGGAGGCGCCATTGCCACCGACGCGCCGGCCTGATGGAACGAGGTCAAGATTGCCAATCGTCGTCATGATGCGGGGATTGGTCTTCTGCTCTGCCGAAATCAGCAACGGCCAGTCAGCAGGATCAGCGATATCTTCGAACAGATCGATTGGCGGAAAGGCACTGCGGATGATCCGAACAGCGCCCTTCCACTCAATTCGAGAAACCGGGATATCCGCCGTTCCGCTCACCAGCCACCGCGCTCGGCGTCAAGGTAGCGGCGCACCCGCATGATGTCGGTAAGCTCGCCTCCAAGCATCACTTCGAGAGCACTGGCTCCGCCGAACGCTTCGTTCGCCGTCCTGATCCAGACGTATCCCCGGGCCGCCTCCAAAAAGATGATCCGAAGCGCCTTGTGAATGCCCATGAGGTTGGACAGGCGCGCACGCCCATCGCGCGAGACGCGTCCCGGCCCTTCCGCCTTCCATCGGCGATAGGAGCGCACCGGCATGTCGAGCAGCGTTGCCGCCTGCTCGTCGGTCAGATCCCACTTGTCGAACAGATTGAGGACTGCCCGGAACATGGCAGCTGCCTCGTCCTGGGTAATCGGATCGGGTCGGAAGGCGGTAACGGCAGTATCAACGGGTTGCAGAGCCAGCACAGCATTTCTCCATATGGCATCATGTACGCCAAACAATGCCATTTGGCAAGAAATTATGCCGATGGTGCCAGTCTGGCAATTACGCTCGCCGCGCCCTCGATCGGCACGAACAGCCGGGTCCGGTAGCGGATGATCTCGGCAAAGCAGCCTTGCGCCTTGTACCAGTCGAGCCGAGCAGCACTCCATCCCGTAAGTTCAAGTCGCTGTGAGCCGTTGACCAAGCTGCGTCTCACCATGAGCTGCTCGGGGCCCGCGATTTCCATGGCTCGGCCCGTCGCGAGGACGGTCTGGACGATGTCATCAGCGGAGAGCGTTTGCTCGCGTTCGAGGCCGAGCGCCCGGCAGAGGTCCGGAACACAATGGACAGGAACCTC
>JAKFWB010000263.1 GCA_021732945.1 Porphyrobacter sp. | reverse complement strand
CCCCGATCATCCGGCGGTCATCATGGCCGGGTCGGGTCAGCAAATGACCTATCGCGAGATGGACGAGGCGGCGAATTGCTTTGCGCAGCTGCTGCGCGCGCATGGGTTTCAGCCGGATGATGCCTTTGCGGTGCTACTGGAAAACCGGATCGAGTATTTCACGCTGATCTGGGGGTCGCAGCGCGCGGGCACTTTGCTGGTGCCGATTTCCACCCGCCTGACCGCGCCGGAGATCGCCTATATCCTCAAGGATAGCGGCGCAAAGCTGCTCATCACCTCGCCCGCCTTTGACGGGGTGATGGATGCGATCCGGCGGGATTGCCCCGATCTGCCGGTGCTGATGGCGGGCGACAGCGGCGCGGAGAGCTTTGACGCCGCGCTCGACGCACAGCCTTCCACCCCCATCGCCGATCAGCGCGCGGGCGCCAACATGCTCTACAGCTCGGGCACGACGGGCCGGCCCAAGGGCATTCGCCCCGCCCCGCCAGAAAATCCCGATCCGCAGGCGATGATCCCGTTCCTGGGCCTGGCGACCATGGGCGCAGGGATGCCCACCGATGGATCGATGATCTACCTCTCGCCTGCCCCGCTCTATCACGCGGCGCCGCTCGCCTGGTGCTCGGCCGCGCAGCGGCTCGGCGGCACGCTGGTGGTGCTGGAGAAGTTCGAGCCCGAGGCCGCGCTCGCGGCGATCGAGCAATACCGCATCACCGATAGCCAGTGGGTGCCGACCCATTTTGTCCGTTTCCTCAAGCTCGATCCGGCGATCCGCACCAAGTATGATCTGTCGAGCCACAAGCGCGCACTCCACGCCGCCGCGCCCTGCCCGGTCCCGATCAAGCGCGAGATGATCGAATGGTGGGGCCCCATCGTGAATGAATATTACGCCGGCTCCGAAGGGATCGGCATGACGATGATCGGCTCGGCTGACTGGCTTGCGCATCCCGGCAGCGTTGGGCGGGCGATCTACGGCACGCTCCACGTGTGCGGGCCGGACGGCGAGGAAGTCAGCGCGGGCGAGGACGGCCTCATCTATTTCGAGAACGCCTTGCTGCCGACCTATCACAATGACCCCGACAAGACGGCCGAGGCGATGCATCCCAAAGGCTGGATGACTCTCGGCGATATTGGCCATGTCGATCCAGACGGCTTCCTGTTCCTGACCGACCGCAAGAGCCACATGATCATCAGCGGGGGCGTGAATATCTACCCGCAGGAGATCGAGAACCTGCTGGTCACCCACGACAAGGTGATGGATGCTGCGGTGATCGGCGCGCCCTGCCCTGATCTGGGCGAGAAGGTGGTGGCGGTGGTTCAGCCGCGCGATATGGCTGATGCAGGCGCGGCGCTGGAGGCGGAATTGCGCGATTTCCTCAGCGTCAGCCTCTCCAAGATCAAGATGCCCAAGCTGTTCGACTTCCGCCCCGATCTGCCACGCGAGGCCAATGGCAAGCTCTACAAGCGCGAGCTGCGCGATGAATATGCGGCGCGCGCAGCAGAAGCTGCGGCATGAACGGCGCGGCCGTTCTTTCGGGCGATCTCGCTCGCAAGGTGATCGATCCGCATGCCTATGCCGAGTGGGATGGGCTGCTCGATACCTTTGACGCGATCCGCGCGGATACGCCGGTGGTCAAGGTGCAGCCCGATACGCCGGGCCTGTTCGATCCGTTCTGGCTGGTCACTGGCTATGATGATGTGATGCGGATGTCGAAAGACAACGCCGCCTTCCTCAACAACCCCCGCCCGGTGGTGTTCAGCTTTGCCCAGGCGATTGAATTCAGCCGCGCGGCGACGGGGTCGAACATGCTGGTCGATTCGCTGGTGGCGTTCGACGCGCCGATCCATCCCAAGTATCGCAAGCTGACGCAGGAATGGTTCATGCCCCGGAACCTCGCGCGGCTGGAAGGCGAGCTGCGCGCTCTTGCGGCCCGCACGGTGGACCGGATGCTGGAGCGCTCGAAGGATTTGGGCGAAGAAGTGGACTTCGTGAAGGAGGTCTCTGGCCCCTATCCCTTGCGCGTGGTGATGCAGATCTTGGGCGTGCCGCCGGAAGATGAATTCCGGATGCAGATGCTCACCCAGCAATTGTTCGGCGGGCAGGACAAGGACCTCTCGGGCTCTGGCATGGACCAGATGACCCCCGAACAGGTTGTGCAGATTGTCGCGGGCGCAGTGAAGACCTTTGAGGATTATTTCGCCGGGATCGCCGAGGATCGCCGCATGCACCCTACCGACGATGTCGCCAGCGTCATCGCCAATGCGCTGGTGGATGGCGCGCCGCTCCCGCCGCGCGACATGGCGGGCTATTACATCATCGTCGCCACCGCCGGGCATGACACCACCAGCGCGAGCACGGCGGGCGCGATGCAGGCTCTGGCGAAGGACCCCGAGCAATATGCCCGCGTGCGCGCCGACCGCTCGTTGCTCCCCGGCATCGTTGAAGAGGCGATCCGCTGGACTAGCCCGGTGCAGCACTTCATGCGCACTGCTGCCGAAGATGTCGAATTGGGCGGTCAGCACGTGAAAAAGGGCGACTGGTTGATGATGAACTACGTCGCCGCCAATCACGACCCCGCGCAATTCCCCGATCCACGCCGGTTTGACGCCGCTCGCTCCCCCAACCGCCACCTCGCGTTCGGAGCCGGGGCACACCAATGCCTCGGCCTGCATCTGGCGCGGTTGGAGATGAAGATCCTGTTCGAAGCGATCCTCGACCGGGTAGCGAGCGTCGAACCTGCAGGAGAGGCGAAGCGGGCAAGCAGCACCTTTGTCGGTGGGTTGAAGACGCTACCGCTCAAGGTAACGCCCGCCTGATATCGCGGCCAAAATCGGCTCAAGAATCGGCAAACCCTGTCCGATTCCGCTATTGTTTCGCCCGCAATTGCCTTAGCTCTCGGGGTATGGGATTTGATGTTCGCCTTGATTTTGCGGGGCGCGCGGCGTGAGCTTGCTGGAACCGCACAACCTGCCGTTTCTGATCGCGTTCGGTGCGCTCGCAGTGATTGCCTTGCTGCAAGTCACCGGTGTGTCCGAAGCCATCGAGGGCGCGGGCGATTTTGATTCGCCTGATGGTCTGGAAATGGGCGGCCTCGGCGACGCGCTGACCACGCTGCTGGGGCTGGGCCGCGTGCCGCTGCTGATCTGGCTGGCGGCGCTGCTGTTCGTGTTCGCCACTGTGGGCGTGATCGGACAGTCCGTGCTGGCGAGCATGCTCGGCGCGCCGCTCTCGGCCGGATGGGCGGCGCTGGCAGCGGGCGCGGCGGCGCTGCCGCTCAACAGCCTTGCCATGCGCCCGCTCGGCGCGGTCATTCCCAAGGATGAGACCACCGCGATCGATCTTGACGATCTGGTGCGGCGCGATGCCGAAATCCAGATCGGCACCGCCCGCGCCGGCAGCCCTGCGCGCGCCAAGGTGATCGATATGCACGGGCAAGCGCATTTCATCATGGTCGAACCGCACGACCCAACACTCGTATTCACCGCAGGCGATACCGTCCTGCTGGTGCGCCGCGAAGGGCCAACCTTTTACGGCGTGCAATACGAAAGTCCGCTTCTGGGGCTGGATCATTAAAGGGGAACGCAGATGGCTTTGACCACAACCGGGGAAGTGGCCTCGACCGGGGGAGATTTGATCTCTTACGCCGTGATGGGCGGGGGCGGCTTGCTCTTCGTCATCATTTTCTTCGCATTTCTGATCCGGCTTTATCGCCGCGCGTCAAAGGAAACCGCCTTTGTGCGCACCGGTCTCGGCGGCGAGAAGGTGGTGATGAACGGCGGGGCGCTGGTCTTCCCGGTGTTCCATGAGACGATGCCGGTCAATATGAACACGCTGGTGCTGCCGGTGGTGCGCCGCGATACCGAGGCGCTGATCACGCTCGACCGGTTGCGGATCTACGTGAAGGCGTAATTCTACGTCCGCGTCCGCCCCGATGCCGCTGCCATCGCCATGGCCGCGCAGACGCTGGGCCAGCGCACGATGCAGCCCGATCTCCTGAAAGACCTTGTAGAAGGCAAGTTCGTCGACGCGCTACGCTCGGTCGCGGCGGGGATGACGATGAACGAGCTGCACGAACAGCGCGCGGACTTTGTGCAGAAGGTGCAGCAGGTCAGCTCCAACGATCTCGCCATGAACGGGCTGGAGCTGTAATCGGTTTCG
>JAKFWB010000261.1 GCA_021732945.1 Porphyrobacter sp. | reverse complement strand
CCTGCGCACTTCGACCCTGCTCTATCCTGCAACCAGTGCCTTTCATGTGCTCGGCATTGCGTTGCTCATCGGGTCCATCATCGCGCTGGACGTAAGGGTTGTCGGCATCTGGCGCGGGGCGGGATGGCGGCAGGCCGTCAGCGACCTCGTTCCCGTTGCCGCGATTGGTCTTGGGCTGGCTGCCGTTACCGGTGCAGCGCTTTTTTCGGTCCGAGCGGGAGAATACATCGTCAACCCTGCGATGCTCGCAAAATGGGTGTTAATCGCGCTTGGCCTCATCAATGTTGTGGTGTTCCACGCGCTGATGCGCCGCGCCGCTCATCGTGACAGCCTTCCCTCACGGTCGCTCAGAATAGTCGCTGGCGTCTCTGCCCTCACATGGATCGCGGCAGTGTTCGCGGGCCGTTGGATTGCATTCGCGAATTGAGCTCGCGGTTTGATGCCCTCTGGTGGACGCTGTGGTTTTCCTCCGAGCCCATCCTGCGCTGGACGCCGATGAACTGACTATCGTCGGTGGCAACGAAGGCGTTCCCACGGGCATGCGCGAAAGCCGTCTGATCTCAGACTCGGTAGTGGCGCCGATGTCGGCGACTCAGGATCTCGGCCAACTGAGAATCGGCCTGCGACACATTCGTTATGTCGTCGTTGCCAGCGAGTGCGGCAGTTTTCGCCGCGCGGCACAAATTCTTGGCGTGGAGCAATCGGCCATTAGCCGTCGAATTCGCGAGGTTGAGATCGAGGTCGGCGCGCGGATTTTTCGTCGACATACAGGCGGCGTGGAACTGACGAGCTTCGGGAGGACCTTCGTTCACGAAGTCAGTGCTGGCGCCCGACAGATTCGGAGCGCGATTGAACAGGCCCGAGCTGAAGCGGATCGCAGACGTGAGCTGCGGATTGGTGTTTTCGGGCCAATCACAATCGGAGAGTTACCAAAGATCATTGGCGCCTTTCGACGGGAGCGGCCGGATGTGCGATTGCTGTTTCGCGAAGCCGGCATGCGCGAACTGATCCAAGCGGTCCGGCGTGGACAGCTCGATGTTTCCATAGTTCCGGACAGGGAGCCTAAAGGCGATTGCGGCTTAACTCCTCTCTGGGAGGAGCCTGTCTTCCTCGCGATGTCCGAAGACGATCCGCTCAGCGAAACCAGCATGGTGGAATGGGCCGATCTTCATGATCGACATTTCGTGGTGACGAACTTGCCGACAGGCGATTTTGCGAGAGACTATTTGAAACGACAGATCGCGGCTCTGGGTCGGGATCTTCGAGTCGAGCAATTACCAGTGACTCGGGAGTCGTTGATGCCAATCATTGCTCAGGGGGGCGTACTAACGATCGCCGGAAGCGCTCACGCCAGATCAAAGCTGGATGGGGTCACTTTTCGCCCAATCAAAGATGCAATTCTTCGGTATGTGGCGGTGCATAACAAGCAGCCTTCAAAGGCCGATATTCGACGATTGCTAACTCTAGCAAGGTCTTTGTCATCCGCGGACACGGGTTAGCACTTAATCTGCTCTATTCACCAGGAGCATCAATGGGTTTGGCGCGCAAGTCGCCATTGCGGCGCGCGCGGGCGAACCCTCGATCGGTTGCAATGAAGCGCTCGAGCATGGGTACGATCAGCCTCAATGGGTCGCCGATGGTCTGGCCTTGTTCGCGGCCGAGGGCTGCCGCGTAGGCGACGAGGTCCCGATGCAGGGGCGCAGGGAGTTCAATCGTCACCTTCACTGGCTTGTCGTCGATGATCGGGCCGAGCTTCATTTTGGTCATCATAACCCTCCATAAGGTTCGAGCACGAGGTCGCGGGTGACGATGACGCGGACGGGGAACCCCGGTCTGATCGTCAGGGTCGGCGCGACATTGAGCTGCCGTCGGATGATCTGCTGGCCGGCGTCGTTGATCGTGTCCTGCGCACCGTTCCGGATCGCCCGGAGCAGCCGATCCTGATCGTCAACGGCGAGTTCGGCGCCGACCGACAGCAGTGTCGACAGGCCGGCAGCCTTGGCGAGATCCCACCAGTGATAGTCGACGCCATCCTGAAGACCCGCATAGCCTTGCGCGTCGGCTCCGGGCTGACGTTCCAGGACGATCGAACGGCCGTTCGGGAGGATGAGCCGCTTCCAGACGAGCAGCACCCGGCGCTGACCGAAGCCGACGTCGTTGCTGTACTCGCCGATCAGTCGCGTGCCCTGCGGCACAAGCAGGATGCGCCCGGTTGGGCTGTCGTAGACATGCTCCGTCACCTGCGCGGTGATCTGGCCCGGGAGGTCAGACCGGATGCCGGTGATCAGTGCCGCGGGGATGACGGCGCCGGTCTGGAGGACATAGGGCGATGCCGGCCCGACGACGCGATCCGGCGAAACCGTGCGGCGGTCCACGCCCGCATTCAGGAACGCGAGCTGGCGATCCTGTGCCGTGAGTGCACCTGGCTGGCCCGGAAGACCCAGCCCAGTCAGGCTCGGGTTGCCCGGTCCGCCAACTGTGCCAATCGGAGCTGCGACGCGCGCCTCGGTCTGGAAGAAGACGCGGCTTGTTCGGGCCGCTTCTTCCTCCGCGCGCCTGCGCTGCTCGACCGGATCGACGGCGGGCGCTGCCGCCATCGGCGGCGTGACGGGCTGGCCGCGGTTCTGCGCGTCAAGGATGGGGCGTCCGAGATCCCCGGGCAACGGATGCCCGAGCACCGGGCCGGTATAGTCGCGTGGCAGGCCGGCAAGCCCGTCTGCGGTTCGTCGGTTTTGCGTGGAGTAGAGCTCCTCACTGCCCGGGCCGATATTGCGTGTCTGAAGCGCATAGATGAGCGCGCCACCGACCCCGAGGGCGGCAACGAGACTTATGCCTCCCAGGACCTTGCGCGAGAGTCGGGTGACCTGGGGCGGTTCGGCGCGCAGCCGCAAGGGCGCAGCGGCGTCGCCGGACTGTGTGCCGACCAGCGGTGCGTCGACTTCGCCCTGCGTATCGCGTTCGCTCATGACGCGGGCCTCCCATCGGTGCGAACGATCCGGACCGTCTGCTGGCGCTCGCCACTGCCGAGACGGAGCTCGGCGGCGCCGAACAGGCGGTCGACGATCAGGATGTTCTGGTGGATCCGGCTGTTGGCGATCTGCGGTTCGCCATCGGCGCCGATGACGAAGAGCGGCGGCATCTCGCCCTGAACGATCCCGCGCGGGAACTCGACATAGACGCGGCGCCCGTCGTCGTAGACCGAGAGCGGCCGCCACGGCGGCGTGTCGCCCGTGAGGCCGTAGCGATAGTTCCGTGCCGCAACGGCTGGGATCATTGGCGTAGCGGGCACTGCCTGTCTCTGCGAGGCGGGCGGCTGCGGATAGGCCCAGGCGACGGCGGGCATATAGGGGCGTTCGCCCGAGCGCAGCTCGATCATGTAGATGCGCCGGTCGGTGGTAATCACCAGGTTCGTCGTGATGTCCGGCCGGGTCGGTTTGACCAGCACGTGGACGCGGCGGGTGATGCCCGAGCCGCTCTCGGTGTCACCGATGATCCAGCGCGCCGTGTCGCCCGCTGCAATCGGGCCGGCGCCCGTCAGGCTTTCGCCTGGTTCCAGCGCGATGTTGGTGATCTGCCCGGGAGCGGCATAGACTTGATAGAGCGCGCCCTCGCTCCAGGGATAGATCTGGATCGAGTTGTAATAGCCCTCGCGGCGCGGTTCGACGCGCGCGGCGGCATTGGCATTCTCGACACGACCCGCCGGCGTCCCTGCGGCAGCGCCACCGCGCGCGGGTGTCCAGGCGGGCGGTGTGTGAAGCGGCCGTGGTGCCGCCTCCGTGACGGCAGCCGGCACAGGGGGAAGCGGCGGTACGTCGGCGTCATAGCTGATCTGTGGCGGCCGGTTGGTCGCGCAGCCGGCGAGCGCCAAACCGGAGATCAGCAGAAGCGCAAAACCGGAAGTGCGGAAGCGACGGCTCACCGGTTGACGGAGAGGATCTCTCATTGCCCCAGCTCCCGCGACCAGTTGATGGCGTTGACGTAGATCCCGAGCGGATTGGCCCGCAGCCGCTCTGCGTCGCGCGGGGGCTGGATCACGATGGTCAGGATCGCTGTCCAGCGCTGTGTCGTGGAGAGCTGGCCGTTCTCGTACTGGCGTTCGGTCCAGGCGACGCGGAAGCTGTCGGGCGAAGCGCGGATCACGCTCGACACTTCGATCGACA
>JAKFWB010000086.1 GCA_021732945.1 Porphyrobacter sp. | reverse complement strand
GGGCATGCGGCACGGCAGCCTCGCGCTGATTGGCGAGCTTCAGTGTGGTCGCTCGGGCGGCGGAGATCAGCATCCGGCCTGCTCTCGCGCCGCTGGCAATGGCCGTCTCGACCGGCAGCAGCGTCGACCCGCCATCAAACGCCAGCGGCCAGCCATGCCGCAGCGCATCCACCGCCTGCGCCGTGCGGCGGGAGGGGGAAGGCCCAGAAACGGAGGGCGTCAGATGTCGAACTCCGTGATCAGCGGCACGTGGTCCGACGGCTGCTCCCACGCCCGCGCGCCTTCAAGCACGCGGTGGCCGGTCGCCTGCTTCGCCAGCGCGGGCGAGGCCCACATGTGATCGAGCCTGCGGCCCTTGTCATTCTCCTGCCAGGCGGGATTGCGATAGCTCCACCACGAGTAATAGCGCGCCGGGGCCGGGACATGCTGACGCCCCAGATCAACCCAGCCGTGCGCGTCCTGAAACCGCCCCAGTGTCTCGACCTCGATCGGCGTGTGGCTGACGACCTTGAGCAACTGCTTGTGGCTCCACACATCGCTTTCCAGCGGGGCGATGTTGAAATCGCCGACGATCAGCGTGGGACGGTCGAGCTTCTCCGCCCACTTGGTCATCCGCCCGAGAAAATCGAGCTTCTGGCCGAACTTGGGGTTCACTTCGCGGTCCGGCACGTCGCCGCCTGCGGGGACATAGACGTTCTCGACGAGCACATCCTTGCCCAGCACTTCGACCCCGATATGCCGCGCCTCGCCATTGTCCTGCCAATCGTGGCGGGTGACTTCGCGGATCGGCACGCGGCTGACGGTGGCGACGCCGTGATAACCCTTCTGCCCGCTCACCGCCTGATGGGTGTACCCCAGCGCCGCCAGCGCCTAGGCCGGGAACAGGTGGCTCTCGCACTTGATCTCCTGCAAGCACAGGATGTCAGGCGCGGCCTCGGTGAGCAGCTTTTCGATGAGACCCACGCGCAGGCGCGCCGAGTTGATGTTCCAGGTGGCGACAGAGATCATGGAGGCGGACTTAGGGGGGTAGGGCGCAGTTTTCCAGCTTTCACTTTAATGTCGTATGCTCGCGCGATAGGGCGAGGTAACCTTACCGGAGCCTGCCCATGACCCGCACCCTGCTCACCGCCTTGTTGCTCACCAGTGTCGCCATGCCCGCCTTCGCCAGGGACGCGCTGCCTGCCGACCGCGTTGAAGAGCCTCGGGCCAAGAACGTGATCCTGTTCATCGGCGATGGCATGGGCATTGCCACCATCACCGCCGCGCGCATTTACGAAGCGCAAAAGCGCGGCGAGACGGGGGAGGAGAACGTCCTCAGCTTCGAACGCTTCCCCAATGTCGCGCTGGTCAAGACCTACAACACCAATGCGCAGGTGCCCGATTCTGCGGGCACGGCGACCGCGATGCATTCGGGCAAAAAGACCCGCATCGGCGTGCTCGGCATCGGGCCAGAGGCTGAGAAGGGCGTATGCAAGGACGCTCTGGCACATCCGCTGCCCTTGCTCGGTGAGGAAGTGAAACAGCGCGGGCTCGCACTCGGGATCGTCACTACCACCCGAATCACCCACGCCACCCCCGCCAGCGTCTATTCGCGCAGCGCTGACCGCGATTGGGAGGCTGATAGCAACATTCCCGCCGACCAGCAGCAGGGGTGCAAGGATATCGCGCTGCAACTCGCCGAAGCGCAGTTCGATCTCGCGCTCGGCGGCGGGACGGCGATGTTCTATGGCAAGACGCAAGGTGGCCGCCGCAGCGATCCGGCGGCTGATCTGCCCGCCGCATGGGCCGCGAAGAACGGCGGTGTGGTGGTGAAGGACGCCGCCGCGCTCTGGGCCGCGCCGATGGACAAGCCGGTGCTCGGGCTGTTCAACCCCAGCCACATGACCTTTATGGCGGACCGCAAGCCCGATTCCGCCGAACCGACCCTGACCGACATGACCGCGCAGGCCATCGCGCGGCTGAAAGCTGATCCCGACGGCTTCTACCTGATGGTCGAAGGCGGTCGGATCGATCACGCGCACCATGCAGGCCAAGCGGGCTATGCGCTGGAAGAGGCGGTTGAGTTTGCCCGCGCGGTGCAGTGGGCGGTCGATCACACCGATCCGGCCGATACGCTGATCATGGTCACCGCCGATCACAGCCACGTGTTCACCATTGCTGGCTATCCGCAGCGCGGGAATGACATCCTCGGGCTGGTGGTGCCGCCTGCCGGGCGCGGTGAGGATGGCGGTGACGGCAACTCGCCGGTGCTAGCAGCGGATGGCAAGCCTTATACCACATTGGGCTATGCCAACGGACCGGGCGCGCTGCGCGGGGAGCGGGGCGTGCCGTCAACCGGCATTGCAGCGATCCAGCAGTCCACCGTACCCACCGGCGCAGAAACCCACGGCGGGGAAGATGTCGCCCTGTTCGCGACAGGCCCCGGCGCAGAGCGGGCGCGCGGGGTGATCGAGCAGAACCTGATCTACAACATCATTCGCAAGGCGTTGGGCTGGGAGGAGTAGGGGACTTGGCTACCGGGCAAGCGCCAATACGGTTGCGCAGCGACCGCAAGCGCGACCGCGCGCCCGAGCTTATGCGAGGAAAGCCAAGCGGGCCGGACGGCCCGCGCCCGGCGCTTGAGGGCGCAAACAAAAACACCCGCCAACCAAAAACCCTCGACCCGGGGGCGGTGGGTCGAGGGTTCCATGGAGCGTTCGTCACGCTTGTACAAGACAGGCCCATTTCGAAGGATGGGCAACAGGGGGAAACCGTCCTTCGGGCCGCCTTGTTGAGAATGATTAGCCGTTGGAGCCTTTCAGCCACATGAACGCGGGTCAATTCTTGTCGTTTCTATACAACCGTTCGTCGGAACGCCGTTCATCCAGGACGACGAGCCGAGCGGCGCGGATCCTTGAATGTGAAGGTGCTATCGGCCACCGCGACTCCGTAACGCTGGTTTGACAGCTGCACGCGGGTGCGGTTGTTCTGCGCATCCAGCGCCACCCAATGGGTCAGCTGAAAGCCGCCCGGCGCAGCGGAATTGCGGACGAAGATGAGGTTGATCATCCCGAATTCGGGCTTTTTGGGATCGCGCACTTCGACGCTGAGGACATCGGGATTGCCGGTTGGCACCAGCTTGCCGAACTTCTTCACATCGCGCTGCGGATCGAACAGCGCGCCCAGCGGCGAATTGCCGATTGGCCAGCGCTCGACCTGATTCACCTCATAGTCGATCACGTAGAGCGACTTGCCGTTGGAAATCACCAGGAGATCGGCATTCTTGCCGTAATCGAAGCGGATCTTGCCTGGGCGCTTCAGGGTCATCACCCCGCGCACCGTCGTACCCAGCCGGTCGGTCTGAGTGAAATCGGCGCGCATCGTGCTGATTTCGCGCAGCGCGCTGACCACCTTGTCGAGCTCGCTGGCGGATTGCGCGGCGAGCGGCGCAGTGACCGAAACGCCTTCGCCGGGGACTAGGCCAAGCGCAAGCGTCCCGGCCCCAAGGCCAAGGATCGCTGCACGAAAAGTGGTGTGATGGTTTGTCATGCCGCGCGGACTAATGGCGCAGGCTTGAACTGTCGATGAATTATCGCGCCGCCCAGCAGGCTGGGGCGCAGGTAGCCGATCTTACTTGATCTTGGCTTCCTTGAATTCAACGTGCTTGCGCGCCACCGGGTCATACTTGCGGAAGCTCATCTTCTCGGTGATGTTGCGCGGGTTCTTCTTGGTCACGTAGAAGAAGCCGGTGCCCTCGCTCGAGACAAGGCGGATCTTGACGGTGGTTGGCTTCGCCATGGCGGGTTCCTGTCAACTGGGTCGGCCCGGCAAGTGCTTCACTCGGGCGTAAAAAAGCAAATAGCGGCGCGCCCGGAAGGCCCGGCACACCGCGACATGGACGCGCCATTCGCCGATTCACGGAGAAAAGTCAACACAGCTTGGCCGATCCCGCTACCAATCGGAACTGTTCGGCTTGCCGCGATTGGCCTTCACCGCGCCGCGCACCTTCTTGACCTTCAATCGCTCGGTCTTGCCGACGCGGTTGAGCCGGGTCTTGGCGCGGCGCTTCGGCTCGGTCTGCGCTTCTTCCAGCAGCGCGGTCAGCTTGACGCGGGCGTCCTGACGATTGGCCTCCTGCGTGCGGTGCGACTTGGAATTGATGATGAGATCGCCGTTCCCTGCCAGCTT
>JAKFWB010000084.1 GCA_021732945.1 Porphyrobacter sp. | reverse complement strand
ACCCTGTCTGCCAGCAACAAGGCCTCGTCCACATCATTGGTGACAAGCAGGATGGTGCGGCCCTCCTCCTTGCGAATACGCTCGATCTCGTCCTGCAGTTTTGCGCGGGTGAGCGCGTCGAGCGCCGAGAGCGGCTCGTCCAGCAGCAGGATTTCGGGCTCCATCGCCAGTGCGCGCGCCACCGCGACCCGTTGACGCATCCCGCCCGAAAGCTGCGCGGGCTTGCGGTCCATTGCGTGGCCGAGCCCGACCAGCTCGACCTTCTGGCGCACCAGCGCGCGGCGTTCGGCCTTGCTGCGGGTCTTGTGGACCGCATCGACCGCGAGTGTCACGTTGCCTTCGACCGTAAGCCAAGGGAACAGCGAATAGGACTGGAAGACGAGGCCCCGTTCCCGGTCAGGCCCGTCAATCGGCTTGCCCCGCAAGGTCATGGTGCCGCCGTCCGGCTCCACCAGCCCGGCGAGCGCGCTGATCAGCGTGGTTTTGCCTGCCCCGGAAAAGCCGAGGATCGCCACGAACTCGCCCTCGGCCACATCAAGGTCGATGCCGCCCAGCACCTCGGTGACGCCGCCGGTCTTGCCGACATAGGACTTGGTAAGGCCGCGCAGGGAAAGGAATGGAGTGTCGCTCATGCCCGCCTCCTCAGACCGTGCGGTTCTTGGAGACGAGGCCTTGCAGCGCCATCATCACCCGGTCGAGCAGGAAGCCGATCAGCCCGATCACGATCACCGCGAACATGATCCGCGCGAGGCTCTGCGAAGAACCGTTCTGGAACTCGTCCCACACGAACTTGCCAAGGCCCGGGTTCTGCGCGAGCATTTCCGCCGCGATCAGCACCATCCAGCCCACGCCCAGCGACAGGCGCATACCGGTGAAGATATAGGGCAGCGATGCCGGCAGAACGAGCTTGGTCAGCTTGTCGAACCAGCCCAGCCGCAGCACCTTGCCGACATTGAGCAGGTCCTTGTCGATCGAACTGGTGCCGACCGCCGTGTTGATCAGTGTCGGCCACAGCGAACACAGCATCACCACCAGCGCCGAGATCACAAACGCCTTGGGCAGCAGCGGATCGGCGCTGGTGATCATCGCCGAAATCACCATCGTGACAATCGGCAGCCAGGCGAGCGGGCTGACCGGTTTCATGATCTGCACCAGCGGGTTGATCGCCGCGTTGAACCGCTTGCTCAGCCCCGCCATCAACCCGATCGGCACCGCCAGCAGCGTTGCCAGCGCAAAGCCAAGGGCAACGGTCTTCAGCGAGGTCAGGATCTGGTCGAGGAAGGTCGGCGATCCCGAATATTCGAAATCGCTGATCGCCGCGACATTGCCCGATGCTCTTGCTGCGGCATTGCTGGCTTCCTGCTGGGCATAGAAGGCCGCTTCGGCATCGTTGGCTGCGGCATATTCGCCGTAGAGGCCCGCGCCTGCCTTGGCGACCTCGAACGGCCCGGGAAGCGTGCCGAGCGAGGTATCGACCTGCGGAGCGAGCAGCGCCCATGCGCCGAGGAACGCCAGAATCCCGATCACCGGCCACAGCAGGGCAAGTGCCTGCTCCTTGACCTTGGCCGCAAGCGGGTTGCCAGCGGGTGCCTTTTCCGCAGGCATTCCGGCAGCTTCGTCATCGGTCGGAGCGGTCATTGATGCCGCGCCGGTCTTGTCCGCGGGTTCTGAGGCATCGGACAGGGGTTGTGCATATGCGGTGGCCATGATGGGGATCCTCGAGAGGGAAGGATGTCGGGCAAAATCAGCCGCCGGTGACACCGGCTGCGGTGACCTTCTGGCCCTGCTTCAGGCCGATCGGGAACTTGGCGAGATAGGCATTGGGCTTGGAGCCATCGAAGGTGACGCCATCAATGAAGCCGCCCTGTTCGCCGCGAAAGCCGTTGGTTTCGGGGACGCTGTCCGCAGGGATCTTGCCATCGGCCACCAGTTTCTTGGCAGCGGCAAGGTAAAGGTCAGGGCGATAGACCGCCTTGGCGGTATCGAAATACCACTGGTCGTCCTTGTCGCTGGCGATCTGCCCCCAGCGGCGCATCTGAGTGAGATACCAGACCGCGTCCGAATAGAACGGGTAGCCCGCATACTTGTCGAAGAAGATGTTGAAGCCCTTGGCTTCGCGGGTATCGCCCGGCGCGAAGGTGAATACCCCGGTCATCGATGCCGCGATCACCGCTGCATCGGCGCCCACGTAGTTCGGGCGGCTGAGGATTTCGACCGCTTCCTTGCGGTTCTTGCCCCCGTCAGCATCAAGCCAAGCTTGCGCCTTGATGATCGCGCGCAACAGCGCAGCAGTGGTCGCGGGGTTCTTTTCGGCAAAGTCCTTGCGCAGACCCAGCACCTTCTCCGGGTTGTTGTTCCAGATTTCGTTATCGGTGATAATCGGCACGCCGATCTTCTTGGCGACCGCCGCCTGGTTCCACGGCTCGCCCACGCTGTAACCCTCGATCGTGCCCGCTTCGAGGGTTGCTGGCATCTGCGGCGGCGGGGTGACCGACAGCTTGACGTCCGCCCCGACCACGCCCTGCACATCACCTTCGGTGTAGTAGCCGGGGTTGAGGCCCCCGGCGGCGAGCCAGTAGCGGATTTCGTAATTGTGGGTGCTGACCGGGAAGACCATGCCCATGTTGAAGGGCTTTCCCTCGGCCTTAAACTTGGCGACGACCGGCTTGAGCACGCTGGCCGTGATCGGGTGGGTGGGCTTGCCGCCCGCATCCTTGGGCAGGCCCGGTTCGATCATGCCCCAGACCTTGTTCGACACCGTGATGGCATTGCCGTTGAGATCGAGGCTGAGCGGCGCGATCAGATCGGCCTTGGTCCCGTAACCAATGGTCGCGGCAATCGGCTGCCCGGCGAGCATGTGCGCCCCGTCCAACTGTCCCGCGATCACCCCATCGAGCAGCACCTTCCAGTTCGCCTGCGGCTCAAGCGTGACGTTGAGGCCTTCCTCGGCAAAGAAGCCTTTCTCCTTGGCGATGGCGAGCGGCGCCATGTCGGTGAGCTTGATGAAGCCGAGCTTGAGGTTGGGCTTCTCGATTGCGCCATCGACCGTTGCGGCCACGACATTCTCGCCCGAACCATCCGCCGATGCCCCGCATCCGGCGAGCGCCACACTGGCTAGGACCGCAGCGATCAGCCCGCGCCGGTCGAATGAGAAGTGCCCCTTGATGTGCCGGGTGGGTGTCATTGTCATTGGTCCTTTCGCCCCGAAATCGAACGCAAAAAAGCCGCCTCGTCGCATCCCCGGACAGGGACAAAACGGGCGGCGTCGTTGCCACAAATTTTTCGCATCACGCGAGGGAGAGTACGATTCCTACGTCGGAGCCGTGTCTCGCGTACGAATCGAATAACCCAAGTTGATGGAAATCGCAAACCCCCTTTTGCGCCGCAGCATCATTTTTGCGATGCAATATATTCCGGGAGGCGGTCGGGATCGAAACTGATGCCGTCGAAAAAGGTGTTGTTTTCCATAAGCATCGTGCCCGCGTGGGTGTGGGCTTCGAGCGCCTGCGACAGGCTCCCTTCGACCTTCGAGCTCGACGTCGGCAATTGTCCCGGCATGTCGCGCAGAGCGCTGCGATAAACATCCGGGCGGAACACCCGCGCGGCGGCGTTCGCCTGCCCGGCATCATATTCCAGCCCGTCCCAGCGCACCAGCTGGCTGTAGAGCCATTCCGATTGGCTGACCCATGGGAAATTCGCTGCTTCCCGGTGCTGGAACATGAAATCGGGATAGTGCCGCGCCGCCTCGCCCTGCTTAAGCACAAGCCGATCGGAGATCGCGCGAAGCAGCAGCGTGGCGGAGGCATCGCAATATTCTGGCCGGGCGAGGATCGCGGCATTGGTTTCCCAGTTGGCCGGATCGACAAAATGCTCGCCCGCCCGGTGCATGGCGCGGATCAGCCCTTCGACCGACGGGCGGATTTCCTCCAGCCGCTCGGTCCGCAGCGCCAGCACCTTCTCCACCCCGCGCCGCCAGATTTGCGCCGTGGCGAGCACGATTTGCCCCACGCCCTTGTCCACTGCGATCGAATTCCACGGCTCGCCCACGCACGACCCATCGATCTCGCCCGCCGCCAGCGCGTCGGCGCTGAAGGGCGGGGCGACGGTGACTATCTCGATATCGACATCGGGCCGGATGCCGCATCCGGCCAGCCAATACCGCAGCATGTAAT
>JAKFWB010000179.1 GCA_021732945.1 Porphyrobacter sp. | reverse complement strand
GCCGTGCAGCGCGACGCCGTCGCGCATCTGCAGGCCGTCATGGGCCTGTCAGAACGTCGGGCCTGCAACATCGTCGGCGCGGATCGCAAGATGGTCCGCTATCGGTCATGTCGGCCTCCCGACACCGAGCTTCGCACCCGGTTGCGCGATTTGGCGAACGAGCGAAGGCGGTTCGGCTATCGGCGGCTGTTCATCCTGCTCAGGCGGGAGGGCGAACCCTCGGGCGTCAACCGCATCCACCGCCTCTATCGCGAGGAAGGGCTCTCGGTTCGCAAGCGACGCGCCCGTCGCAAGGCCGTCGGAACGCGGGCGCCGATCCTGGTCGAGGCCAGGCCGAATGCGCGATGGTCGACGGACTTTGTGCACGACCAATTCGCGAACGGCAGGCGCTTTCGCATCCTGAACATCGTCGACGACGTCACCAAGCAGTGCCTGGGCGCCATCCCGGACACCTCGATCTCAGGACGCCGCGTGGCCCGCGAACTGACGGCAATCATCGAGCGGCACGGCAAGCCGGGGATGATCGTCAGCGACCACGGCACGGAGTTCACCTGCAACGCCATGCTCGCCTGGTGCCGCGACAGCGGTATCGACTGGCACTTCATCGCACCGGGCAAGCCGATGCAGAACGGCTTTGCAGAGAGCTTTAACGGCCGCATGCGCGACGAGCTTCTCAATGAGACGCTGTTCTTCGACCTCGACGACGCCCGCGCGAAGATCGCGGTTTGGATTGCCGACTACAACGACCAGCGTCCGCATTCGTCGCTGGGCTACCTGACGCCTGCGGCCTACGCCGCCAACTTCACCGCAACGAACGATCAGCTGCGCAACCCCGACCAGCTCCGCCGATCGCCCGTTGCTCCCACCGCGCCACACGGCGTAAAACCTGCCGAGGCTCTAATCGCCGCTGGATGACAAACCAGTGGCAGGTCAATATCATATTATCAATATTAGCGGATTGCGCGAGATGGCGCTTTTATCATATATAGCTTTTGTTGGTTTTGATTTCAAACCACTGACGCGCATATAATTTTGCGTATTCCGATAACCCACTTCAGCGATGATACAAAGCCGGACGCCAATCTTGGTCCTGAGACCCGTTATTCGGCGCAAAAATCGAGACAGCCTTGGGATGCACTTTGAAATGCGCCGGCGTGGCCGTGACGATTTCACCATCGGTGTTGACCGGCATGGGCTTCCGCGTCTCGATTGTAAACTCGATGCATTTGGCCGTGCGAACCTCGCGCCAGGCGCCATGAGTTCCAGACCGGAACGAGCGCAGCATCAGGGCCAGTTTCCATAAGTTCTTCACCTCGAGGCTGTACAGGTCGAGGTGGCCATCATCGATTTCCGCGCTTGCCTCCACCACATTGCCGCCTCCGTAATGCCGGCCGTTGCCGACGGCTATCTGGTATGTCTCGACCTCCACGCGGCGGCCTTTCTCGGTGATGCTGGCGCTGAAATGCGAGGCGCGCGTCATCACTTTGATTGCAGCCATTGCATAGCCCAGCCGGCCAAATCGCTTTTTGAGAACCGGGTCCAGGCGTTGCGCAAGAGTGCTGCTCAAACCGATGCTCGCGACGTTGAAGAAGGCATGGCCGTTGACGGTCCCCACATCGACCGGTCTCACCTCGCCGCGCGCGATGACCTGGGCGGCGGCCTTCAGGTCCATCGGTATCCCAAGCGTACGAGCAAGATCATTGGCGGTTCCCATCGGGATGATGCCCAACGGCAGGCCGCTTTCCATCACCGCGACAGCAGCCGATGAAACCGAGCCATCGCCGCCACAAACTATGACGAGATCCGACTTGTCCCGCAGCCGGACGATATCGCGGCCGATCTCAGGTAGACTTTCGAAACTCTCGACACTCACGTCGAGCCCACCTCGCCAAAGGCACTCGAGAACGGGCGTCATCGACTCTAGGCCGCGGCGCGCCTTGATGTTGCGCAGCAGCAACGCGCGCCTCTTGATTGTGCGATCCATCCACTGACTTTTCGGCGCGGGTCAACGCTTCGCAGATGGTGAGGTTTCGTCGGGATTCAATCTCAACGTAGAGGCCAATCAGCGCCCCACTCGTACTTCACATTCACGGGGTGCGAACGAAGGACGTTGCTGACGGTCCGACAATCACGTTTTTTGGGCCCGCTCAATGCCCACGTCTGGCCGAAAGCTGCTGTGATCCGTTTCGGGCCGCATCGGCTCGATTGTGCCAGATACCGGACCTCGCGGCTGCTGGAGAAATCTCCGCATTCCGGCGGTTCTAGGCCTAACTTTCACAAATGTGTTTGCATGGCCTCGAGGAGTTCGTCGATCATCGCCAAAGTGTGCGTCGCGAACACGGCGATCCGCAGCGCGCCTTCGTCGTTCACGCCGGCATAGTTGCGCGAATGGGCGATTGCGACGCCGCGCGCCAGCAACGCGGCCTGCAGGCGGGCCATATTCGCGCCGTCACCGATCTCGACGCAGACGATCGGTGTGGGGTGGTTCGGCACGTCGAGGCCGAGCCCCCGCAGGCCCGCGCGCAGGTAAGCGGCGTTGCTGCGCAGCGCCTCCCGACGTTGGGGTTCGTCGAGGCATACGGCCAGTGCAGCGGCGGTCGCGCCGGCGGCCGGGGCGGGCGAGGCGGCCGCGCCGTGATACCAGTTGGCAGTGGTCTTCAGGCGGGCGATGAAGGCTTCGTCCCCTGGGATGATGCCACCTGATCCACCAATTGCCTTGCTCAGCGTTCCGCACATCCAGGCCAGTCGGCCACGACCGCCCGCCGGGTCGGCCAAATTCTCCGAGTTGACGCCGATCGGTTCGCCCGCCTCTTCGACGGCATGTTCGAGCGTGCCGCGCCCGTTGCGGCCGAGCACGCCGACGCCGTGGGCATCGTCGACGATCAGCCGGGCGTCGCCGTGCGCTTCCAGCATAGACAGATACGGGTTGATCGGCGCCACGTCGCCGCGCACGGGCGAGACGCCGTCGCACAGCACGAAGACGGGTCCGCGCCCGCCATGCCGATCGAGCTGAGCACGAAGGTCGTCCGGGTCGCCATGGGCGAAGCGCTGGACGCGCGCGCCGCTCAGCGCGGACGCATCGCGCCCGGCCAGATGCAGCCAGTCGTCGGCGAGGATCAGAGCAGGCGGGCGCGGCGCAGCCTGCACGAGCGTCGACATCCCCGCATAGCCAGACACGAAGTACAGGGCCCGTTCCGTGCCGAAGAACCGCGCTGCGCGCTCCTCTACGGCAAGAAGTGGCGGCGATTCGCCGAAGCCCGTACGGCTGGTGGCGGGGTGAACGCCGTAGGTCCGCGCCGCCTCGCATGCCGCTTCGATCACGCGGGGGTCGCCTTGCAGGCCGAGATAGCCCGTGCCGGCGAAATAGAGCACCTCGCGACCGTCGATGACGACGCGGGGACCAGGCGGCGACTGCATCACGGGCATGGGCGCCTCACTCCATCACGAAATGGCCGGGCGCGACCTCGTCATAGGTCCGCGCGGGCGCGACGAAGCCGTTGGGCCGGAACGGGCTCTTCAGCTCCTCCACGTCCTGAGTGCGCCGCAGGCCCCGCCGCGCCGGATCTGGCACGGGCACGGCGGCGATCAGTTTCCGTGTATAGGGATGCCGTGGCGCCTCGAAGATGGCCCGGCGCGGGCCGATCTCGACGATCTCGCCCATATACATCACCGCGACGCGGTGGCTAACGCGCTCCACGACAGCCATGTCGTGACTGATGAAGAGATAGGCGAGGCCAAGGCGTCGCTGCAGGTCCATCAGGAGGTTGCACACCTGCGCCTTGATCGAGACGTCGAGCGCAGACACGCTCTCATCCGCGACGATGATCTTCGGATCGAGCATAAGTGCACGGGCCACGCAGATGCGCTGGCGTTGGCCGCCCGAGAACTCGTGTGGCAGCCGGTCCATCACCGCCCGCGACAGACCGACCTGCTCGAGGAGGCGGCCGGCCTTGTCGAGCCCCTCCGCCGTGGTGCCCAGCTTCTGCTCGATGAACGGCTCGGCTATGGACAGCCCGATGGCGGCGCGCGGGTTGAGCGAGGCGAACGGGTCCTGGAACACCATCTGGATGGCGCGGCGCGCCGTCTTCAGCCGCTTCGCGTCGAGTGCGTGCATCGGCACCCCGTCGACTGTGACTTCGCCGGCATCCGGTTCGGTCAGTCGCAGGATGGAGC
>JAKFWB010000295.1 GCA_021732945.1 Porphyrobacter sp. | reverse complement strand
GATCGTGATCAGATAGGCGCGCTTTAGCCCTTCGTTGACGGTCTGCTTGATGTGCATGAGAACTGGTCTGAAGCCTTCTTGTCAAAAATTCCGTGAGCCGGGCTGGTTCGGGGCGAAGTTGGTGCGGGCGAAGGGACTCGAACCCCCACATCTTGCGATACCAGAACCTAAATCTGGCGCGTCTACCAATTTCGCCACGCCCGCATGCCCGAACGAAGCCGCGCGGGGAAACCGGCTAAGGCACCCCGCGCGTGTTAGCGAGCGCCTCTATCCCGCTCCGCTGAAAAGGGCAAGCGGAACACGCTTGCCAACACGCTTGAAGCTGTGCGGATTGATCATTAAGGGCGCGAGGATGAACGATAGCACCCCAGAAGCAACCCCCGCTGCCGCCCCCACAACCAGCGGCGCGGACGTGCCGCCCGATCACCTTTCGGTGAACCCCAAAAGCCCGTTCTTCGACGGTGAAAAGCTGCAACGCGGGGTCGGCATCCGGTTCAAGGACCGGGTGCGCACCGATATCGAGGAATATTCGATTTCCGAAGGATGGGTGCGGGTCGCCGCAGGCAAAGCCGTGGATCGCAAGGGCCAGCCGCTGACGATCAAGCTGACCGGCCCGGTCGAAGCCTGGTACGAAGACCTCGGCGAAAACCCGCCGGTCGCGAAGCTGGACTGATATCGCGCTGCTTTGCAGCACAACTTGCCAAATCCGGGTTTTGCGCCCACTTGGCGGCGGATATGTCCTCCCCCAAGAAACCCGAAGTCGTGATCATCGGCCGACCCAACGTCGGCAAGTCCACTCTGTTCAACCGGCTGGTGGGCAAGAAACTCGCGCTGGTCGATGATCAGCCGGGGGTGACGCGCGACCGCCGGATGGGCGATGCGGAAATCGCCGGGCTGAAATTCACCGTGGTCGACACCGCCGGGTGGGAAGATGACGACGCGCATACCCTGCCCGGCCGGATGCGTATCCAGACCGAGGCCAGCCTTGAAGGCGCGGATGCGGCAATGTTCGTGGTTGATGCGCGCGCGGGCCTGACCCCGCTTGACGAGGAAATTGCCCGCTACCTGCGCGCACAGGAAGTGCCCGTGGTGGTGGTCGCCAACAAGGCCGAAGGCCGCGAAGGCGAAAGCGGCGCGATGGAAGCCTATGCGCTGGGCCTTGGCGAACCGCTCGCGATGTCAGCCGAGCATGGCGAGGGCATTGCCGACCTGTTCGGCGGGCTGTGGCCGATCATCGGCGCGGCATCGGAAGAATGGGAAGAGGCCGAGGAAATCGCCAAGCTGGAAGCAGCAGCGATGGCCGAGGAAGATCGCCCTGCCGGCCCCTTGAAGCTCGCGATTGTCGGGCGGCCCAATGCGGGCAAATCGACCCTCATCAACCGCCTGCTAGGCGAAGATCGGCTGCTGACCGGCCCCGAAGCCGGGATCACGCGCGATTCGATTGCGATCGACTGGGACTGGACTGACCCGAAATCAGGCGAAACGCGCGAGATCCGCCTGATCGACACCGCGGGAATGCGCAAGAAGAAGAACGTCACCGAAAAGCTGGAAAAGCTGTCGGTGGCCGATGCGCGCCGGGCGGTGGACTTTGCCGAGGTTGTGGTGCTGCTGCTCGATGCCACCCAAGGCCTTGAACATCAGGACCTCAAGATCGCCAGCCACGTGCTTGAAGAAGGCCGAGCGCTGATGATTGCGATCAACAAGTGGGACGTGGCAGAGGACGCGAGCAAGCTGTTCAACGGCATCCGCGGCGCGCTCGATGATGGTCTGGCGCAGGTGCGCGGCCTGCCGCTATTCGCCGTGTCTGCCAAGACCGGCAAGGGCCTCGATCAAATGCTTTCGGGCGCGTTTGAGCTGCGTGAGGCGTGGTCAAAGCGCGTCTCCACCGCTGCGCTCAACCGTTGGTTTGACGATGCGCTGGAGGCCAACCCCCCGCCTGCGCCTGGCGGAAAGCGGATCAAGCTGCGCTATATTACCCAGGCCGGCACCCGCCCGCCGCGCTTTGTGATCTTCGGCACCCGGCTCGATCTGCTGCCGACCAGCTACGAACGCTATCTGGTCAACGGCATCCGCGCCAAGCTTGGCTTTGATGCGGTGCCAGTGCGGGTGACGCTCAAGACCAACAAGAACCCCTACGCCAAGGACTGAGGGGCGATGCTGATCGACCTGCTTGCCGCCGCTGCTCCCGAAACCAGCCTGCCCTTCGCGCTCGAAATCTTCGAACGCACCGCCTCTACCCCGCGCGTGCAGCAAGTCGTGCAATTGAGCCTCGCGCCCGCCTTCCTGCTCTCGGGCATCGGCGCGGTGATGAATGTCATCATGAGCCGGATGATCTGGATCGCCAAGCGGATTGAAACCATCGAAGACAAGATGGAAGACCACCGCACGCCCCGGCAGGCGCGGGAGCTCGGCTGGCTGATGCGGCGCAGGCGGCTGATGCAGGGCGCAATCATGTTCTCGACCGCGGCGGCGGTGATGATCAGTCTGGTGATCGGGATGCTGTTCGTCTCAGCCTATATCATCGCGCAAATCGGCACGCTGATCGCATTCATGTGGGTGACGACGATGGCTCTGCTGGTGGTAGGCCTCGGGTTTTTCCTGCTGGAAACGCGGCTGGCGGCGATTGGGGCGCAGGGGCCGAGGGAATAAAGATTTGCGAGTTTGCACCACCCCACTCCGTTCGCCCTGAGCTTGTCGAAGGGCTGCACTTCTCTTTCTCTGCCGAAAGAGAAAAAAGCAGTGCTTCGACAAGCTCAGCACGAACGGATGTTGGTCGGTCGTTAGACTCTACTTCTCTCCCGCCGCCTGGCTTTGCAGCTGGCAGTAATTGTGCAGCCCCATGCGCTCGATCAGCTCGAACTGGGTTTCGAGGAAGTCGACATGCTCTTCCTCGTTCTTGAGGATGTAGGCGAACAGGTCGCGGCTCACATAGTCGCGCACGCTTTCGCAATGTTCGATCGCGTCGCGCAGCAGTGGGATCGCTTCATGTTCGAGCGCGAGGTCGGCTTTCAGCACTTCTTCGACATTTTCGCCGACCTTCAGCTTGTGGATCGCCTGAAAATTGGGGAGCGCTTCGAGAAACAGGATGCGTTCGGCCAGCTTGTCGGCGTGCTCCATTTCCTCGATCGATTCGTGGCGTTCATAGGCCGCGAGCTTCTTCAGGCCCCAATTGTCGAGCACGCGGTAATGCAGCCAATATTGGTTGATCGCGGTCAGCTCGTTGGTTAGCGCCTGATTGAGATAGTCGATGACTTTCGGATCACCCTTCATGGGGAGATGCTCCTTGCGATAGATCAAAGCGCTTTGCAGCGTTGCGTGCCAGATAGACGCTGCAAGGGCCTATCCGCAAGGGGTGTATGCGGAAATTTCTTTGTGAATCAAAGCATTGCGAGACGTTCGCAATCGCGAGAGGCGGCGCTTATACTGCGAAGACGTCGCAGCAAGCGGCGGCACGTTCAGCCTCGATGATTTCCTGCGCCTCTCCAAGGCATTGGCCGCAATTGGGGCGCTTGCCCATGCAGGCATAGGTTGCCTCTGCGTCGCCATCGCATTTCAGCGCGGCCTTGCGCAAATCACTCTCACGAATGGCATTGCAGATGCAGATGTACATGGGTGCGCGAATCTTTCCTGCGAAGCGTTTGCAGGAACGAATGTATGCGAACCACTCTCAATAACAAGAGGGAAAATCACTTCCGCAGAGCAAAAACTCGCCGATACGTCAGGCAGCGCCACAGCCATTCGAGCGGGCCGTAGCGAAAGCGGTCCAGCCACGGCTTCGACCAGACAAGCATCACAACCCATGTCAGCGCCATCACGATGTAGAGCTGCGGGCGGTTGAGTTCGCCGTAAAGGCCCAGCGCCCAGCCGTGGAACACAAACAGCATCAAGATCGAGGTACCAAGGTAATTGGTGAAGGCCGCCCGCCCCGCCGCGCGCACCCGGTCTGCCAGCCAGCCGCTCCAGCCCGGCGAATAGACCACCAGCAGCGCTGCCAGACCCACCGACATGGCGAGCCGCGGCAGCATCGACAGGCCCAGCAGCGCCCATGACACCGCAAACAGGCCAAGCCCCGCGCTGATTACCCACAGCCCGATTGCCAGCGACGCGATGCCTCCGCCCAGCAATCCGGCCCAACCCCATTTGATCATGGTGGCGAGCTCAATCCCGCCGCTGAAAAACTCCATGCGGTAGAGCGCCATCCCGAGCAGGATGAGCG
>JAKFWB010000387.1 GCA_021732945.1 Porphyrobacter sp. | reverse complement strand
ATGGCGCGGAACCGACGCGCTTCTTCGCCGCGCCGGGCCGGGTCAATCTGATCGGCGAGCATGTCGATTACAATGATGGCTTCGTCCTGCCATGCGCCATCGACCGCGAGACGATCGTGGCGCTGGGCCCGCCCGATGATGACGCGCGCTTCCCAGTGTTCGAGGCCGTCGCGCTCGACATGGGCGAAATGGCCAGCGCGCGCGACAAGTTCGATCTCATCGGCCCGGTGCTGCGCGGCGAGAACAATTGGCAGAACCACGTGCGCGGCGTGGTGCAGGCGCTGGGCCGCTATGGCCACAAGATCAAGCCGATGCGGATCGCGATTGCGGGCGATGTGCCGATGGGCGCGGGGCTCTCGTCATCCGCGGCCTTTGGCGTGGCGGTGGCGCTGGCCTGTTCGGAACACTCGGGCCTTAATCTGCCGCCAGAGACGCTCGCCAAGGTGGCGCAGCTGGCTGAGAATGATTTTGTCGGCTGTGCTTGCGGGATCATGGACCAGATGGCCTCGGCCGCCAGCGTGGCGGGGAACGCCCTGCTGCTCGACTGCCGCAGCCTTGAACACATGCCGATCCCGATCCACCCCGATCTGGCGATCAGCGTGATCGACACCGGGCTGCGCCGTGATCTCACCACCAGCGCCTTCAACCAGCGGCGCGCCGAATGCGAAGCGGCGGCGGCGCAATACGGGGTAAAGGCGCTGCGTGATCTAACGCCCGAGGCGCTTGAACAGGACCGCGCCGGGCTGGACCCGGTCCTGTTTGCCCGTGCGCGGCATGTGGTATCGGAACTGGCGCGGGTCGAGCCGCTGGCGGTCGCGCTGGCCATGGGCGACACGGCAGCATTGGCCGAAGTGATGCGCGCCGCGCACATGTCACTGGCGCAGGATTTCGCCGTGTCACTCCCGGCGATTGATCAGCTGGCGGCCTTGGTGGGCACGGCGCTGGGCAGCGCTGGCGGAGTTCGGCTGACCGGGGCAGGGTTTGGCGGCTGCCTGGTGGCGGTGACGGCACGGGACGCGGTGGACGTGATTGCGGCGGCGGTGGAGCAATACAACGTCCAGGCCGATTTGCCCGCCCGCGTTGATCAGTTCCAGCCAAGTGGCGGGGCCGCTCCGCTCCCCATCGGCTGATACCGCCACTTTCCAACCCATTTTCAGCGCCAATCCCCGCCGAGGGTGATTTACACATATAAAAATATCTTTATATGCTGTCAGGCATGGTGATCGAGGACATCTTCAAGGCGCTGGGCGATCCGACCAGGCTGCGCATTGCGCGCTTGCTGGGGACGATGGAGCTTGCGGTGGGCGAATTGGCGCAGGTGCTGGGCCAAAGCCAGCCGCGCGTTTCGCGCCATGTCGGCATCATGTGCGACGCGGGGCTGGCCGAGCGCCGCCGCGAAGGCAGCTGGGTGTTCCTGCGTCAGGCCGATGCCGACGAAGCCGCCACTCCGACGATCGAGGCGACCCAGCGCCTGCTCGCCATCGCTGAAGCGGCCGAGCCTGCCTTTGCCGCGCTGTGCGAGGCGGACCGGCGCAAGCTCGCCGCCATCCGCAACGCACGCGAGGCGGCGGCGGAACATTACTTCGCGCGCCACGCCAGCGAATGGGATGATCTGCGCGCGCTCCACAGCCCTGATGCCGAGGTTGAACGCCGCCTTGCCGAGGCTCTTGGCGATGCGCCACTCGGCGCGGTGCTGGATATCGGCACGGGCACCGGGCGCATGGCGGAACTCTTCGCCGGTGCAGCCGAACGCGTTGTCGCGCTCGACAAGAACCTTGAAATGCTGCGCGTCGCGCGGGCCAAGTTGCAGCACCTGCCCACTGCCCGGATTGAGCTGGTGCAGGGCGATTTTGCCGAATTGCCGTTGCCCGATGCCAGCTTCGATACCGTGCTGCTGCATCAGGTGCTGCACTTCGCCCCCGATCCCGCCCCGGCGCTGGCCGAAGCCGCGCGCGTGCTGCGCGGCGGCGGGCGGATCGCCATTGTCGATTTCGCCGCGCATGATCACGAAGAATTGCGCACCCGCCATCAGCACGCCCGGTTGGGCTTTACCGACCGCCAGATGACCGATCTGCTGCGCGTCGCCGGCTTTGCTGTCACTACGCCCCTTGCGCTGGAGGGCAGCGAGTTGGTGGTGAAGATCTGGATCGGCAAACGCCGCGCTGCCGCCGCCTCCTCCTCAGCCCAGACGCCCGCCAAGTCCCCTGCCTTGGAAACCGCCCGATGACCCCGACCCTGAACCAGCTCCACGAATTCCGTACCGCTACTGACACGCCGCTGTTCTCTGGCCTGCCGGGCGATGTCGCGGTGAGTTTCGAGTTCTTCCCGCCCAAGAGCGACAAGATGGAAGAGCAGCTGTGGGACGCGGTGACGCAGTTGCAGCCGCTCGGCCCGAGCTTCGTCTCGGTGACTTACGGCGCGGGCGGATCGACGCGCGAGCGCACCCATGCGACGGTGGCGCGGATCATTGGTGAAGCGGGGCTTCCGGCCGCCGCGCACCTCACCTGCGTTGCCGCATCCAAGGCGGATATCCGCGAAGTGGCCGAGCAATATTGGGAAGCGGGCGTGCGCCACATCGTTGCCTTGCGCGGCGATGCGGGTGAGCCCGGCGCGCCCTTCACCCCGCACCCTGAAGGCTATGCCAGCGCTGCCGAGCTGGTAGCCGGGCTGAAAGAGATTGCCGATTTCGAAATCTCCGTCGCCGCCTATCCCGAAACCCACCCCGATGCACTGAGCCCGCAGGACGATATCGACAATCTCAAGCGCAAGCTCGACGCCGGGGCGACCCGCGCGATCAGCCAGTTCTTCTTCTCGCCCGAGGCGTTCTTCCGGTTCCGGGATGCCTGCGCTGCAAGTGGTATCGATGCGCCGATCCTGCCGGGTATCCTCCCCGTCACCAACGTCGCGCAGGCGCGCAAGTTTGCCAGCGCCTGCGGGGCAGCGATCCCGGCGTGGATGGACGGCCTGTTCGAAGGATTGGATGAGCAACCGGCCGCCCGCCAATTGGTCGCCGCCACAGTCGCCGCCGAATTGTGCCGCCGGCTCTATGCGGGCGGCGTGCGCGATTTCCACTTCTACACCTTGAACCGCCCCGATCTGGCCTACGCAATCTGCCACCTGCTCGGGAAGCGCCCTGTTGGAGAAGCCGCATGAGTGCCCGCCAGCAATTGCTTGCCGCCGCCAAAGAGCGCGTGCTGATCTTCGACGGCGCGTTCGGCACCCAGATCCAGAACCGCAAGCTGACCGAGGCCGATTACGGCGGGAGCCTCGGCCTGCCTGCCGATCAGAAAGGCAATAATGATATCCTCGCGCTGACCCGCCCCGATGTGATCGGCGACATCACCCGCGCCTATCTGGATGCGGGATCGGATGTCGTTTCGACCAACACCTTCTCGGCCAACCGCATCAGTCAGGCCGATTATGCCGCCGAAGGTCTGGTGCGCGATATCAACGTGGCATCCGGCAAGATCGCCCGCGCGCTGGCGGATGAATATGCGGCGAAGGACGGCAAGCCCCGCTTTGTCGCAGGCGCGATCGGTCCGACCAACAAGACGCTGTCGTTAAGCCCCGATGTCGAAGATCCCGGCTACCGCGAGATCGACTTTGATGAACTCGTCGCGGTCTACAAGGAACAGGCCGCCGCGCTGGTTGAGGGCGGGGTTGATTTCATCCTGATCGAGACGGTGTTCGATACCCTCAACGCCAAGGCCGGGATCATGGCGGTCAAGCAATTGGAGCGCGATCTGGGGCGGGACATTCCGCTGATGATCTCGATGACGCTGACCGACCTGTCTGGCCGCAATCTTTCGGGTCACACGGTCGAGGCGTTCTGGTACGCGGTGCGCCATGCCAAGCCGCTGACTATCGGCCTCAATTGCAGCTTCGGCGCGGAGCAGCTGCGCCCGCATGTGAAGGTACTCTCGCAGATCGCCGACACGCTGCTGATGATCTATCCCAATGCGGGCCTGCCCAATGAGCTGGGCGAGTATGACGAGCAGCCGGACACCACCGCCGGGCTGGTCAAGGACTGGGCCGATCATGGGCAGGTGAATATCCTGGGCGGCTGCTGTGGTTCGTCACCTGCGCATATCGCCGCGATTGCCAAGGCGGTGGTGAAGAGCGAACCGCGCACGGTGCCGCATCCCGAACCGCAGATGCGCCTCGCCGGGCTTGAGGCTTTTATTGCAGCATAACCACATCTCCCCTCCCCTTCAGGGGAGGGGCCGGGGG
>JAKFWB010000234.1 GCA_021732945.1 Porphyrobacter sp. | reverse complement strand
CCGGACGCAGTTGCGGAGGCAGTTCGCTGGCGTTGACGAAGCGTTTGCGCTCCACTTTCGCATCCATCGCCTTGCCGAGCTTCACCGCGTCCCCGCAGGAACTGATTTCCATGGTGCGCGTCTGGAATTCCTCGATCGGAACCACGCTGGCCGCGACCGAGAGCTGGACGAGGTTGTAGCTGGGCAGCGGCGAGGTGCGCACATCCGTCTGACCAATCGCGGCGGCGGGTGCGAGCGTGGCGGCGAGCATGGCAGCGGCGGGAATCAAGCGGTGCGTCATGACAATCTCCCTGTTTCGGGAAAGCTGCCCTGTCGATGCTGAACCGCTTGTGAATGCTGCGGAATACCCCGCCGCGCCTTAACCCACAAACGCCCGTTCAATCACAAACTGGCCGGGCTTGTTGTTCGCGCCCTCTTCAAAGCCGCGCCTTTCCAGATCGGCAGCATGGTCCTTGATCATCGCCATCGAGCCGCACAGCATCACGCGGTCCTCATCCGGCACAAACCGCTGCGGGCCATTCGACTGTTCGAACAGGCGGCCATCGTCGATCAGCGCTTGAATCCGGCCCTGCGTGCGGAACGGCTCGCGGGTCACGGTGGGGACATAGATCATCTTCGCGCGGTCTTCGTCTTCGAGCAGCGGGTCACCTTCGAGCTTGCTTTCCAGCAGCTCGCGATAGGCAAGCTCGTTCACGTTGCGCACGGAATGCACCACGATCACTTCTTCAAACATCCCGTAAACCTCGGGATCGCGCACCAACGACATAAACGGCGCAAGGCCGGTGCCGGTCGAGAGCATGAACAAGCGTTTGCCCGGCAGCAGCGCGTCAGTCACCAGCGTGCCGGTCGGCTTCTTGCCGAGGTAGATTGGATCGCCGACCTTGATGTGCTGGAGCCGCGAGGTCAGCGGGCCGTCCTGCACCTTGATCGACAGGAACTCCAGCTCCTCCTCATAGCTGGGCGAGGCAACCGAATAGGCCCGCAGCAGCGGCTTGCCGTTGTCACCCGGCAGGCCAATCATCACAAACTCGCCCGAGCGGAAGCGGAAGCTCGCCGGGCGCGTCATCTTGAGCGTGAACAGCCCCTCGCACCAATGATGGACATAGGTGATGGTCTCGACAGAGAGCGCCGCGCTTGCGGTGAACTGGTCGCGGTCGATAATGGGCTGGTTCAAAACGGGCCTCGAATACAGGTCTGCGCCGCAGGGGCCTGCGGCTGGAATGGGCGCGCAAATGGACGACAAGCGCGCGCCCTTCAAGACAGATTAGTGATAAAGCCTGAAAGCACGCCTTGATGGGAGGCGCTTAGTTCCAGCCGGCGCGGTCGAAGATCGTCACCGCCTCGGCCTGGCCCTTGCCGATATCGGCCACGCTCAGCGTATCAGCCTTGAACCGTCCGAGCGCCTCGGCGGCTGCGTTGGGCTTGAGGCCGATGGCGGCGGGGTATTCATTATTGCCATCAGCGAAATAGCGCTGCGCGCTTTCCGAGGTGAGGTATTCGAGGAACTTCACCGCGTTTGCGCGATTGGGTGCGGTCTTCACCACGCCCGCTCCGCTGACGTTCACATGCGTGCCGTTGCCGGCCTGGTCGGGGAAAATCACGCCGACCTTGGCGAAGATCGCCTTCTGGGTGACATCCCCCCCGGCATAGCGCGCGAGGTAATAGGTGTTGACCACTGAGATACGGCACTGGCCCGCCGCCACCGCATCGATCATCGCGGTATCATTGCCTTGGGGGGCCTGCTTGAAATTGGCGACCACGCCCTTGGTCCACGCCTCGGCTGCGGTCGCGCCCTGGTGGGCGATGATGCTGGAGAGCAGCGAGATGTTGTAGATGTTCGATGACGACCGCACGCAGATATCGCCCTTGAACACCGGGTTGGCGAGATCGGCATAGTTGGCGAGGCCCTCCGGCACGCCTTTCGCCTTGTCGTAGATGATGATGCGCGCGCGGGTCGACAGGCCAAACCACAGGCCTTGCGGGTGCCGCAGATGCGCGGGAATGCGTTCCTTCAGCACCGCCGAATCGGTGGGGGCGAGGATCCCCGCCTCCTCCGCCCGCCACAACCGCCCGGCATCGACCGTGACGAGGATGTCAGCCGGGCTGAATTCGCCTTCGGACTGGATGCGTTCGATCAGCGCATCGGCTTCGGCTTCGATGCGGTTGACCTTGATCCCGGTCTGCCTGGTGAAATCCACGTACAGCGCGAGATCGGTATCATAGTGGCGCGAGGAATAGAGGTTGACCTCGCCCGTGATCGGCACAGCGCCATCCTCGCTTTCGGTTTCGGCGCAGGCGGCAAGGGTGATGATGCTGGCGCAAGCGGCGGCAAGGGCGAGGAGGTTCTTCATGCGAGAGAGGCTTTCTGTTACAAGTTGCGAATGACTTGCAATACAATCTCACCCCGCGCAAGCCCTAACTGCGCGGGAAAGCGCGCACGCTTTCGGGATCAGGCACCACGCTGTAGCGCAGCGCCGGGTCGACCGGCACCTCGGTCTCCACGGTGATCCGCATCCCGTCCGCCGCCTCCAGCAGCACCCGCGTTATCGGGCCCAGCAGGTGCACATCGCGCACCCGGCACCCACGCTTGTCGGACACCGGCACCAGCCGGTCAGCCTGCACCAGCAGATCAAGCATCCGGGCATCGGGCAAGTCGCCAATCAGGCTGGCGAGAGGCCACAGGCCGAAATCGGTGTCCAGCAAGCCATCACGCGACATGCCCGCGATCACCTGCGCACCGCTGAAAATCGCCCCGACCGCCGCGTTGACCGGCGCGTGGTGCAGATTGTCGGGTGTGCCGAACTGCACGATCCGCCCGCCTTCCATCACCGCGATCCGGTCTGCAATGTCTAGCGCTTCGGCCGGATCATGCGTCACCAGCACCACCGTCGCCCCGGCCTCGCGCAGCAGGATGCGGCAATCGCGGCGCAAGCGGCGGCGCAGCACGATATCGACGCTGGCAAAGGGTTCGTCCATCAGCAGCACCGCCGGTTCCGGCGCCATCGCCCGGGCGAGCGCGGCGCGTTGCTGCTGCCCGCCTGAAAGCTCGTGCGGATAACGCGCGCCCATGCCTGCCAGCCCGACCTTGGCGAGCCAGCCATCCGCCTCCGCCCGCCGCGTCTTGTGCAGCCCGAAGGCGACATTCTGGGCGATGGTCATGTGCGGAAACAGCGCGCCATCCTGAAACACCAGCCCCACCGGGCGGGCCTCGGGCGGCGGGCTGCGGCGGTCATCGGCCAGCACCTCATCCCCCAGCAAGATCGCACCCTGCTGCACCGTCAGCATCCCGGCGGCCAGCCCCAAGAGTGTTGACTTCCCACAACCCGACGCGCCAAGCAGGCAGGTGATCTCTCCCGTCGGCGCGGTGAAGCTGATGTCCTCCAGCGCCCGCACCTGACCGTAAGCATGGGCAATATGTCGAAACTCAAGGCTCAATGGCTGATCCTGCCCGTCATCATCGCTGGGGGTTCCCGGTGAGCCGCCTTAGGCAATTTGCACAGGCAGAAGCAAGCGGCGGCACGTGGAGCATCGCCGCGCTCGCCATTGCCGCGCTCGCAGGGTTGCCGATTGCAGCAATCGCGTGGTCGTCGCTCAGCGGCGACGGCGAGACCATCGCCGATCTCGCTGCAACGGTGCTGCCGACCTACATCGCCAACACCGCATTGCTGATGCTGCTGGCGGGCGGGTTTGCCGCGATTACCGGCACGGGCTGCGCGTGGCTGGTGGCGGCGACGGCCTTTCCCGGACGCCGCGTGCTCGGCTGGGCGCTGGTGCTGCCGCTGGCGGTGCCGGCCTATATCGCGGCCTATATCTATGCCGATCTGCTTGATTTTGCCGGGCCGGTGCAAAGCGCGCTGCGTGATGCGGCCGGGTGGGGCGTGGATGATTATGTCTTCCCCGACATCCGCTCGCTGGGCGGCGGGGCACTGGTGCTCGGCCTGGTGCTCTACCCCTATGTATATCTGCTAGCCCGCACCGCTTTCGCGACCCAGAGCCTGACCCAATTCCGCGCCGCCCGCAGCCTTGGCGCATCGCCCCGCAGCGCCTTCTGGCGTGTCGCCCTGCCTGCCGCGCGCCCTGCCATCGCGGGAGGCCTCGCGCTGGTGCTGATGGAGGTGCTCGCCGACTTTGGCGTGGCCGAATATTTCGCGATCCCCACTTTCAGCACCGGCATTTTCCGCAGCTGGCTGGCGGCGGGGGACAAGCCGGCGGCGTTGAAGCTCGCCGCGATCATGCTGCTGTTC
>JAKFWB010000235.1 GCA_021732945.1 Porphyrobacter sp. | reverse complement strand
GATTGGAAGTCCCCAATTCCCCCGTCCTCGACAGCGCTGAAGTGCTTGGCACCGAGCAGGCCAAGGTGCTGGGCATCGAAGTCAGCGATCCCGATGGCCCGCACGGGGAATTCCGCACCATCCGTTTCCCGGTGAGTTTCGATGGCGCGCGGATGGACAGCGTCACCGCGCCGCCGGTATTGGGGGCCGACGACGCGGATGTCCGCCGCTCCATCGAAAGGCCTGCGCATGGGATACGAAAGGTCTGAACCCCACAAGGATTCGGTCACCAAGGACCCGGAATTCCTCTCGACGCTCGAACGCGGCCTGCGCGTATTAAAGGCGTTTGATGAAGACCATCCCGAAATGACGCTGAGCGAGGTCGCTGCCAAGACCGCCCTCCCCCCCGCCGTGGCGCGGCGGTGCCTGATCACGCTGGTTGAGCTGGGTTATGTGGGCCAGCACGAACGCAAGTTCCTGCTGCGCCCGGCGGTGCTGACGATCGGTTCGGCCTTCCTCGCCTCGATGCAGATCGAACAGGTGGTGCTGCCGCCCTTGCAGGGCTTGCGGGATCAGACCGGCGACAGTGCCAGCCTGGCTGTGCTGTCGGGCACGGAAATCCTGTATGTCGCCCATGTTTCGACCGACCGGCGGTTTCGCGTGGCGGCGGGTGTCGGCACGCGCTTTCCGTTCCATGCGACCTCGCTGGGCAAGGCGCTGGCGGGGCATCTGCCCGAGGCCGAGCGCGGCGCGTTGATGACTGGCGCGCCGTACCAGCGCTTTACCGAACGCACCGTGACCGACGGCGCGGCGATGGCCGAGCGCCTCACCCTGATCGCTGAGCGCGGCTACGATTCGGCGCTCGACGAGCTCGATTACGGCATCGTCTCGGTCGCGGTGCCGATCTTTGGTCGGGACAAGCGCGTGATCGCGAGCATCAACTGCTCCACCTCCACCACCCGCATCTCGCAGGACGAGCTGGTGCGCACCCGCCTGCCACTATTGCGTCAGGCGGCGGGCGAAATCGAGGCGTCGCTCAAGCGCTGGCCCACGCTGGAGGCGGCGCTGCGGCCTTGAGCAGCGTCATCAGCATTCCGCACTCAACCGGCGTATTACCTGCGTATTACCCGCGCATAAACCACGCATAAACCGCATACAGCCCGTCCACGGCGCATCCATGCACAGCGCGCATCGGAGCTTGGTGTTGCATCATAGCCATGCGGTGAGCGGTTGCGTCATGTTTTCGCATATCGAAGTTGACTTCGCATTGCGAAGTTTATAATCCCGACCTATGGGAGGGGTCGCCATTAAAGCGCGCAAAGCGTGCACACAGGGGAGAGTTGCATGAAATTTCCGGGCCTGAGCCTTGCCAGCACCACCGCGCTGGCCACGGTGTTGACTTTGGGCGGACTGACGGCAGCCCCGCTCGCGGCGCAGGATGCCGCTCCCGCCGCCGAAGAACCGGCCGAGGATGGCGGCATCATCGTCACCGGTCTTCGCCGCAGCGAAACCCTGCAAGATACTCCCGCCGCTGTAACCGCGTTTGATGCGCAGGCGATCAGCAATGCCGGGATCGAGCGTCCCGCCGATTTCATCGCGCTGACCCCCAATGTGACGCTGGTCGAAACCCAGAACGCGGGCAATGCCTTCGTCGTTATTCGCGGCATCACACAGAACCGCAATTCCGAGCCTTCGGTCGCAGTGATTGTAGACGGGGTGCAACAAGTAAACCCAGCGCAATTCAACCAGGATCTGTTCGATATTGACCAGATCGAAGTGCTCAAGGGCCCACAAGGCGGGCTCTATGGTCGCAACGCCATCGGCGGCGCGATCATCATCACCACCAAGCAGCCGACCGATGAATTCGCCGGCAACATCACTGCCGGGATCGACAATGGCTTTGGCTATTTCCTGCGCGGCGGGGTGAGCGGACCGCTGGCCGAGAACGTCAAGTTCCGCGTGGCAGGCTCATACTACGACACCGAAGGCTTCATCCCCAACACCTTCCTTGGCGAAGATGCCGATCCGGTCGAAGATTTCAGCCTGCGCGGCAATCTGCTGATTGAAGCGACCGACCAGTTGACGATTGATCTGCGCGGATCGGTCAACCAGCTGCGCACGCAGGGCCTCTATTACAATATCGTCGGCGATGTGAACACGATCGCGCCGGTGCGCGTGAACAACCCCGGACAGAATGATCGCGATATCTACAATGTCGCGCTGAAGCTGGAATATGCGGGCGATAACGCGGTGCTGACCTCGATCTCGTCCTACGATACCGTCACCGAAATCCTCACCGGTGACGCGTTCGACTTCCTGCCGATCGAAGACAGCTTCTTCTTCAATCTGTTCGAAGGCATCTTTGGCGCGGGCAACGGGTTCGATCTGACGCAGAGCCAGTACCTTAACGTCAAGGCATTCAGCCAGGAAGTGCGGCTTGCCTCGCCCGAGGATGGGCGCGCGTTCAATTGGATGGTCGGCGGCTATCTGATCGATACCGAGCGGTTCATTTCCACCGGCAACACCATCGATACCGGCAACGGCGCGCTTCCGGTGTTCCGCAGCCCTTCCACCAATCCGCTGAACCCGCAGTTCAGCTTCCTGTCGGATGGGCAGGAAAACTTCGCCTGGGCGCTGTTCGCCAATGCCGGGTATGAGCTTTCGCCCGAATTCCGGGTCGATGCCTCATTGCGGTATGACCGTGACCGCCGCCGCCAGACCACGCTGACACCGCAGGGGTTCCTGCCGGTGGTGCCGGGCGTGCCGCAGGCGCAGAGCGGCGAAGTGCGCACCGTGACCTTCGATGATTGGCAGCCAAAGCTGACTCTCACATGGGAACCGAGCCCTGATCTGACGATCTATGGCGGATACAGCCGCGGCTTCCGTTCGGGCGGGTTCAACCAGACCGGTGTGGGCGCGGAAGCGGTCAATAACGGCATTGTAGGCGTGGGCGACATCTTCCAGGCCGAAACCGCTGACACGTTTGAAATCGGCGCGAAGGCTGCATTCGGCCCGGTGCGGCTGGGGGCGGCAGCCTATACCACGCTGTCGCAGAACGGGTATTTCTTCGTCTTCCTCGCCCAATCCTCGACCCAGAACCTCGGCAATATTCCCGAGACGCGGCTCAACGGGTTCGAACTGGAAGCGACTGCCGAGATTCTGCCTGATTTCGATATCAACGCCGCCATCGGCGTAACCGATAGCGAGATCCAAGCCTTCCCCGATGCCAGCGTGATCGGCAATAATGCGCCGCAGATTTCCAGCTACACCATCAACCTCGGCGCCCAATATGCCGGGCCGGTGAGCGACAATGTCGATGCGCTGCTGCGGATCGATTATCGCCGGTTGGGCCGGACCTTCTGGGAACCGTTCAACACCACCTCGCGCGATCCGGTCGATGTGGTCGATGCGCGCGCCGGGCTGACTTTTGGCGGGGTGTCCGTGACGGCGTTCGCCGCGAACCTGTTCGACGAAACCTACAACGCCGAATTTTCGCCGGGCGGCTTCGTGTTCCGCGCGCGGCCGGCCCGCTACGGCGTCGAAGTCGGCTACAAATTCTAAAAGGGAAGCGTTACATGACCAAGGTGCTGGTGCTCTACTATTCGAGCTATGGCCATATCGAGGCGATGGCCGCCGCCGTGGCTGAAGGCGCGGCAAGCGTCCCCAGCACCGAGGTTTTTGTGAAACGCGTACCCGAACTGGTGCCGGAGACGGTTGCGGCGGCTTCAGGAATGAAGGTCGATCAGCAAGCTCCGATTGCGACCCCGGATGAACTTGCTGGTTACGACGCAATCATCTTCGGCACACCCACCCGCTTTGGCAACATGGCGGCGCAGATGCGGAACTTCCTCGATCAGACCGGCGGGCTGTGGTTCACCAAGGCGCTGGTCGGCAAGGTTGGGAGCGTGTTCGTCTCAACCGCCAGCCAGCACGGCGGGCAGGAGACGACCATCACCTCATTCCACACCACGCTGCTGCACCACGGCATGGTGATCGTCGGCCTGCCCTATAACTTCGAAGGCAATGCCGAGATGGGTGAAATCAGCGGCGGCACGCCCTATGGTGCAAGCACGCTGGCGGGCAATGATGGCAGCCGCATGCCGAGCGCCAATGAACTCGCCGGGGCGCGGTTCCAGGGCGCGCATGTCGCAACCATCGCGGGCAAGCTGGCGGCCTAAATTTCAGGGACTGATGGAGAGCACGACGATGACGCAACGAATGCCACCAAGGATTTTGGCCAACCGGCTGCACCACACCGCCTACGT
>JAKFWB010000238.1 GCA_021732945.1 Porphyrobacter sp. | reverse complement strand
GGCCGAGATAGCCGCCGCGACCAGTCTGATCCTGGCGACCGCAATCCTGATCCGCTTTATCTTGCAGGGGCATGCGATGCTGGTCGATCTGCTGCAGCTGCAAAAGCAGACGCGCGATCTTGCCAACACCGATCCCTTGACCGGGCTGGCGAACCGCCGCGCCCTGGATGCGCGCGTGGCCGAACTGGTCAAGCCGGGCGAGAGCGCTGCGCCGTTCCGGCTGGCGCTGCTCGACCTTGATGGTTTCAAGGCCATCAATGACCGGTTTGGCCATGCCTTTGGCGACAAGACCTTGTGTTCGGTGGCAGACCGGCTGCGGGAGATCGTCGGTGACCATGGCATGGTGGCCCGGCAGGGCGGCGATGAATTTGCGGTGCTCCTGCCACCAGAATCGCCGCTGATGGCTGCGCCGATTGCTGATCACATCCTGATCGCGATGGTGCGCCCGCATCTGATTGATGAGGTCGCGGTAACCATTGGGGCGAGCGTTGGGGTGGCGCAGTGGCCGCAGGATGGCGCTTGCGCGGGTGCGCTGATCGATCATGCTGATCGGGGCCTGTATCAGGCCAAGGCCGAAGCGCGTGGCATCCCCGATTCGAACATGCAGACAAAGCACGCGGCGGCCTCGTAAGCCTTCCGACCTTATTCCTTCTTCAGCGCAGATAGTGCCGCAGCCATCGTGCCGAACTGTTCGCCTTCTCTCACGATGCCCGCCGCCTTGCGCGCAGCATCGGCATTGGGACCTTCGGCATAGGGATCGATCGCAAGGCCCAAGGTTTGGGCCACCGCCTCGCCAAGGTCGAACATGTCACCGGCATATTCGATCTCATCGCAATCATCGGCTTCGAGTTCGATCTCCTCGTCGGCCGTGGGCGCGCGCGTATTGCTGTCCACAAAGCGCAGATCGATCGCTTCGTTGATCTGGACGGGAAAATTCTCGCCGCTGATGGCGCAGGGTTGCAGGATCGCCGCTTGCAAGCGCCCAGTGGCGCGGATTGCGCGCGGTTTTTGATCCAGGGTCACTTCGGCGCGCAAGTGATCTACCGCCCCAAGGCCGAAACGCTGGGCCAAGGCGGTACGCTCCGCCACGCTGGCCTCGATCACGACCGGTTCGGCAGGCAGGGGCCTAGCCTTGATAATGCGGATCAATTCTGGTGGAGGCACAGCAGCGGTCACCAGATCGCGCTCGCATTCATGACTTCGGCCTCGGAGAAGCGGGTCAGGCGCTGCGACAACTTCATCAGCCGTTCGGCGACCAACGCCGCGCTGGCGCCTTCATCGGCACCTTCAGCAAAGGTGACATTGCGTTGCACCGCACCGGTCAGCTTGGCCAGATCGTCGGCGTTCAAGGCGCTGCGATAGGCCCCCAGCCGGCCGCCGAGCACGCTCATCAATTTGCCGATGCGCTTGCCCACCACCACGTCATTGATCCCGAATTCGCGCAATTGCCCATCCATATCCTCGACAAACAATTCCGCCAGCAGGGCGCTTTCCGAGCGCATTTCGGATGTTTCGACCCGCACCATCACCACGCTCAGCACGGCGGTGATCATGTCGAATCGCCCGCCAATCGAGTCCGCCACGCCGCAGTCGGCATAATAGGCCGGATCGCGGGCCAGTTCGATCACGCGGTGCCACAGCGGGCGCACGGTCTCGCGCGGATCGGGCGCGGTTCCAAGCAGGCGAGAGAGGAATGACATGGGGTTTGGGCCTTTCATGCGGTCAAACAGCGGGGCACCGAAGCAAAGATACCTCAGGATACCCCACGCTAACGCACGAGCGCCCAATGCGTTCAAGCAGGGTTCAAGCCCGGTGCGCCACCGCCGCTTCAGATGGTGCGTTGCAAGCGGGCGACTAGCGCCTTAAAGCGCATTCCCCAAGGAACAACTGCGCCGCTGTGCGCAGCAAATGACGGGACGGACACGGTTTGGCGCAGAAGATGGATGCTGGAGCAAAAAAGGCGGTTTGGCGCAAGCTGAAGGCGGTGGTGCTTCTGGCCGGGCTGACGGCGGTGTTGCCTGCGTGCGCATCGATCCGCGAATCGCGCGGCTATATCGTCGATCCGCTGCTGACCAATACGGTCCAACCGAAAATCGATAATCAGCAATCGGTGGAAGGCACGCTGGGCCGCCCGACCTTTGTCAGCCAATACGGCACGCCGACGTGGTATTACGTTTCCAGTGTCACCGGGCAGCGTCCGTTCAATCGCCCGCGGATCAAGCAGCACTCTGTGCTGGCGGTGCAGTTTGACGAGGCCGGGCGGGTCAGCAATGTCCGTCGAACCGGGGCCGATCAGGTCGTTTACCTCGATCCCAACGGCAACAAGACACCGACCCTTGGTCGCGAACGCGGCTTTCTTGAAGATCTGTTCGGCAATATTGGTCAAGTCAGCGGCGGCGGTCTGCCGGGCGGCGGCGCGGGTGGCCCGTAAGCTGACGGCTTGATCCTCCGCGCCGGCGCGCCATATTCTTGGGTATGACAAGTGACCCGGCGAGCCACGGCCTTATTCAGTGGCACGGCACCACCATCATCGGCGTGCGGCGCGGCGACAAAACCGTGATCGCAGGCGATGGGCAGGTGTCGATGGGCAACACCGTGATGAAACCCAACGCGCGCAAGGTTCGCCGCATTGGCGACGGCAGCGTGGTGGCGGGCTTTGCCGGGGCGACGGCGGATGCCTTCACTTTGTTTGAGCGGCTGGAAAAGAAGCTCGAACAGCATTCGGGCCAGCTGATGCGCGCCGCAGTGGAGCTGGCCAAAGACTGGCGCACCGACAAATATCTGCGCAATCTCGAAGCGCTGATGATCGTTGCCGACAAGGACACGCTGCTGGTGCTGACTGGCAATGGCGATGTGCTGGAACCGATCGGAGAGATCGCCGCGATCGGATCAGGCGGCAACTTCGCGCTCGCCGCCGCGCGGGCGATTGCCGATTACGAGTCCGACGCTGAGGTGATCGCGCGCAAGGCGATGGCGGTCGCGGCGGATATCTGCGTCTTCACCAATGGCAATCTGACCGTGGAAACGGTCTGAATTCCACCTCCGTTCGTGCTGAGCTTGTCGAAGGGCTGCACTTCCTTTTGCCCGCCGCTTGAAGAAAAGCAGTGCTTCGACAAGCTCAGCATGAACGGGTTTCTCTGTTTCGGATCAACGCTTTCATGGACAACCTCACCCCCAAAGCCATCGTCGCCGCATTGGACGAACACATTATCGGGCAAGCGGACGCCAAGCGCGCGGTCGCTGTGGCGCTGCGCAATCGCTGGCGGCGGCAGCGGCTGGGCGCGGACTTGCGCGATGAGGTCACGCCCAAGAATATCCTGATGATCGGCCCCACCGGCTGCGGCAAGACCGAGATCAGCCGGCGGCTGGCGAAGCTCGCCGAAGCGCCCTTCATCAAGGTTGAAGCAACCAAGTTCACCGAAGTTGGCTATGTCGGGCGCGATGTCGAACAGATCGCCCGCGACCTTGTCGAAGAAGCGATCCGGCTGGAAAAGGAACGCCGCCGTGAGGCAGTGCGCGAGGCAGCTTCCGAAGCCGCGATGGACCGGCTGCTGGTGGCGCTGGTGGGCGATAACGCCTCCGAAGCGACGCGTGAAAGCTTCCGCCAGCGGATCGTCCAGAACGCGATGAACGATGTCGAAGTGGAGATTGAGGTCAGGGATGGCCCGTCTGCGCCGTTCGACATGGGAAATATGGGCGGGCAGATCGGGATGATCGACCTCAGCGACATGATGGGCAAGGCGCTGGGCCGCAAGGCCACCCGCCGCCAGAAGCTGCGCGTGCCCGACGCCTGGGACCGGCTGGTCGATGAAGAGGCCGACAAGCGGCTCGATCAGGATGATGTCGCTCGCGTCGCGCTCGCCAATGCCGAGACCAACGGGATCGTGTTCCTCGACGAGATCGACAAGATCGCGGTCAGCGACGTGCGCGGCGGCTCGGTATCGCGCGAAGGGGTGCAGCGCGATTTGCTCCCGCTGATCGAAGGCACGACGGTGGCGACCAAGCATGGGCCGATGAAGACCGACCACGTGCTGTTCATCGCGTCCGGCGCGTTTCACGTGGCGAAACCTTCGGACATGCTGCCCGAATTGCAGGGCCGCCTGCCGATCCGGGTCGAACTGCGCGCGCTGACCGAGGCTGATTTCGTCCGCATCCTCAGCGAAACCCGCGCCAATCTGGTGGCGCAGTACAAGGCGCTGCTCGGCACCGAGGAAGTGACGCTCGACATCACCGAGGACGCGGTGGC
>JAKFWB010000062.1 GCA_021732945.1 Porphyrobacter sp. | reverse complement strand
CCCATTCGATGCTGCCGATCTTGTCGCGGATCAGCGCATCGGCGGTGGCGGCATCGGGCACGCGCATCAGCGCTTCGGCAAGGCACATCAGCGCGATGCCTTCCTCAGTGTCGAGCCCATATTGCTGCAAGAACGCGTCAATCCCGCTGGCCTTGTGCGACCGCGCGCCATTGATCAGATCGATCGCAAGCGCTGCGGCGGCCCGATGCACGCGCGAAGCGGGCGCGGCCTGATCCAGCCGCTCGGCACAGCAGGCCTCTTCCTCCTGCCGATAGGCGCGGCGCAGATCACTGCGGTCAAGCGGGGGGTAGGCGGCGGCAGTATCAGCCATATCTGGTTTCACCTGAAACGATTCGAACGCAATAACCGGCCTCTGAACCGCGCGAGGCTGCGCTTCAAGTTCGGTCTTTGCAACAGGTCTGCTTGATCACGAGGCCCCGCCCGGTTAGCCTGCTCGCCTGCACCGGGGGACCGATTACATGCGCATGTTCTGCTTCCACTGCCGCGATGGAGAGGATGGCGGGCGGCTGCGGGCGATCCACCGCCCGGCACATCTCGATTTCATCCACGCCAATGCCGATCATTTCGTGATCGTCGGCCCGTTGAAGCGCGCCGACGGGCTGATCATCGGGTCGCTGCTGATCGTGAAGGCTGATGACGAGGCGGCTGCGCGCGACATTCTGGCGGGGGACCCCTACCTCACCGGCGGGGTGTGGCAGCTGATCCGGGTCGATGAATTCACCCCGTTGCTGGGCGATTGGGCTTAACCCGTTGAACGGTCCGCCTTGTCCTTCTCATTGGTGCCCTTGATCATCGCCCGCATCTGGTCCCATTCGGCATCACCCAGCCCCTGAAGCATCGGATAGAACGTCCCGCCATTGGCCTGGAAGCCTGCGCCATCGATCGCGATGGTCTGGCCGTTCACATATTCCGCGCCCGGCCCCATCAGGAACACGGCGAGATTGGCGAGTTCGTGCATCTCGCCGGCGCGGCCCATCGGGTTCATGGAGTTACCCGAATTGCCGCCCGCCCCGCCGGGGTGGAGCCGCGCGCTCATGCCCTTGGTGGGGAAGAGGCCCGGCGCGATGGCGTTGAAGCGCAGGCCATAGCGGCCCCATTCGGTCGCGAGGCTTTGCGTCATCGCATTAATCGCGGTCTTGGACATGGCGGAAGGAACAACAAAGGCGCTGCCCGACCACACCCAGGTGGTGAGGATCGAGAGGAAGCTGGCGCGCTTCTTCTCGGCGATCAGGCGCTTGCCGATATCGAGCGTGACATAGAAGGTGCCGCGCATCACGATGTCGGCGATGGCGTTGAAGCCGTTGACCGACAGGTCCTCGGTGCGGCTGATGAAATTGCCCGCCGCGTTGTTGACCACGCCGGTCAGCGCGCCGCCATCGGCCCAGATCGCGTCCACCATCGCGTGAATCGCGTCCGCATCGCGGATATCGCAGGCCATGCCGACGATCTTGCCGCCATGCAGTGCGGTCAGCTCGGCAGCGGTCTCGTCGAGCTTGTTCTGGCGGCGGCTGCAGATGTAGACGGTCGCGCCCAGCTTCAGAAACGCCTCGGCCATCTCGCGCCCGAGGCCCGTGCCTCCGCCGGTGACGAGAATCCGCTCGCCCGCCATCAGGCCTTCGCGGAACATCAGTTTTGAAGCGTCCATTTTCAGTATCCTCTGTTCTCGTCATTGCGAGCGTAGCGAAGCAATCCATGGACTGCCGTTTCGCCCGCTCGCAAGGTCAGGTCATGGATTGCCGCGCCGCCTTTGGCGGCTCGCAATGACGAGCGGAGGTCAAAGCCCCAGCACGGCTTTCGCGATAATGTTCTTCTGCACCTCGTCCGATCCGCCGAAGATCGTCGAGGCGCGGTTGTTGAGGTAGCGGCCCATTGCGGTCTGGGCATATTCGCTGCCCACCGGCTCGGGCGCTTCGTTGCCGTAAAGCGGGCGTTCAAGCGGCAGTTGCAGCGCATCCGGGCCGAGCAGATCCAACCGCAACACATCGACCTGCTGGCCGATATTCGATCCGAGCAGCTTGACCAGCGAGGTCTGCGGCCCCGGCGCGCGGCCCTTGGCGAGTTCGGCGAGGATGCGCAGCTCGGTAACCTCCAGCGCCTCCGCCTCCAGCCGCACGCGGGCCAGCCGGTCGCGGAAGCGCGGATCATGCGCGAGGGCGCCGTTGACGCCCGAGGGCTGGGTCTGTGCCAATTGCTCCAGCCGGTCGATGCTCTGGAGCAGGCGCGGGGCGTAGCACGATCCGCCGCGTTCGTTCTCGAGCAGGAACTTGGCGATGGTCCAGCCTGCGCCTTCAGTGCCGATCAGGTTGTCGACGGAGGTACGGGCATCGGTGAAGAACACCGCGTTGACCTCGTGATCGCCCGACATTGAATGGATCGGCGTGACGCTGATGCCGGGCTGATCCATCGGTACCAGCAGGAAGCTGATCCCGGCCTGTTTCTTCACAGTGGCGTCGGTGCGTACCAGCGCGAAAATCCAGTTGGCGTGGTGGGCGTGGGTCGTCCAGATTTTCGAGCCGTTGATGACGTATTCGTCGCCATCAAGGCGTGCAGCGGTTTTCAGGCTGGCGAGGTCAGACCCGCTCCCCGGCTCGGAATAGCCCTGGCACCAGTAATCATCGCCCGACAGGATGCCGGGTAGGAACCGCGCCTTTTGTTCGGGCGTGCCGAACGCGCAGATCACCGGGCCGACCAGCCGCAGGCCGAGGATCGCCAGCGACGGTGCACCCGCCAGAGCGCATTCCTTTTCGAAGATGAACTTCTGCGTCGGGCTCCAGCCGGTGCCGCCGTCTTCCTTCGGCCAGTGCGGCGCGACCCAGCCTTGGCGGAACAGAATGCGGTGCCACTCCATCCCGATATCGGGCTCGACAAACACGCCCGGCGTACGGCGCGCGCCATCGCGCAGGCGGTCGGGCAGATTGTCATGCAAGAAGGCGCGCACTTCTTCGCGGAAGGCGATATCCTCGGGCGAAAAATCCATGTCCATTACAGCGATCCCATTCGTCGTATGTGTCAGGCCCCGTCCCTCATGGCCCAGCGGATCGTGCGCCGCAGCAGGTCATAATAGACATCGTAACTCCAGGCGCACATTTCCTTGTGCGGGTAGAAATCGGCCATGCCCGGCAGGTCATAGTGACCACGGCAGTGCCCCAAAGCGTTGTAAACAATCTGCCCTTCGCCAATATCCCTCGTGTAAAGGATAGGTACGGTGGTCTTGCCCCATTGGCTTTGGGTAAAGCCGGTCGCCTCGCCTTCGAAGGTGGTTTGCATCAGGGTGTCGATCGGCGCGGTGGTTTTGGAGAGGTAAAGCTCGTCGACCACTTCAAAGTTTTCGATGCCCTTGGTGAGCTCGTGGGTGTGGTTCACCACCTCAACCGGGAACTTGCCAATCGGCGGGTGCGCGACGAACTGCGTGCCGAGCATTTCCATCACGTCCGGGCGATCATCCGGCGCATCGACCAAGCCTTCGGCGGTGAACACGAGGATCGAATTGGTGCCGTGGAGCGCCATCCACTTGCCGCCCTTCTCCATCCACGCCTTGATCTGCGCGGCCTGATCGGGCGTTGGCATTAGGTCGCAGGTATAGGTGATGAGGAAGCGGCATTGATCGAGCCGCTCCAGCCCCGAATAGTCGCAGGCGACCGTGGTGCGGATATGCGGGTGTTCGGCCAGCAGCTTGAGGATCTCGATCCGGGGGAAGTCAATATCGTGATACTTGCCGGCGGCAACAAAATGCGCGTCGATCCGGGTGGCGGGTTGTTCTGACATATCAGCTCCTGATGCTGCCGCCGCCATCGACGGTAAAATCGCAGCCAGTGGTAAAGCTCGCCTCGTCGCTGGCGAGGAAGACGACCGCGCGGGCGACTTCCTCGGGCTCGCCGATGCGGTTCATCGGGTGGGTGGCGGCGAAATTGGTCTCGATATTCTCCGGCGTATCGGCACCGGAGAATTTGTAGCGGTTGTACATCGGCGTGCGGATCGCGCCGGGGTGCACCATGTTGGCGCGGATCGGCAGCCCGCGTTCCGCCAGATCGAGCGCGACCGACTGGGTAAGTCCGCGAAGGCCTGCCTTGGACGCACTGTAGGCGGCGACGAAGGCGGCGGGGCGCATCGCGATCATCGAGCCGATGTTGACGATGGCGCAAGGCTCCCCGCTCGCCTCCATCGCCGGGATCGCGGCGCGCATCCCGTAGAACGGGCCGTGCAGGTTGATGTCGATGGTGCGCGTCCA
>JAKFWB010000183.1 GCA_021732945.1 Porphyrobacter sp. | reverse complement strand
CTGGTGTTCGACCCTGATCGTGATCCGCCTGCTCGCCCCGCAGGACTACGGCCTGTTCGCGATGGCGCAGGTGATGCTTGTGCTGCTCAGCACGATGAACGGCTGGGGTCTCGCCTCGGCCCTCATCCGCGAGGAGGAGGTGAGCGAGGAACGCCTGCGCCAGACGCTGGGCATGCTGATGCTGCTCAATTGCGGCTTATCGCTGGCCCAATTCCTCGCCGCGCCGCTGGTGGCGCTGTGGTTTGGCCAGCCCGAGGTGACGAACCTGCTGCGGGTGCTGGCGCTGCTCTATCTCGCGGTCCCGTTCTGCGCGCTCTCGCATGCGATCATGAGCCGCCGGATGGACTTTCGCCGCCCTGCGCAGGTGCGCCTCGCCGCCGCTGTGGCCGGGGCGATCACTGCGCTGACCGGAGCGCTCGGTGGCTGGGGCGTATGGACGCTGGTCGCCGCGCCGCTGGTGATGATCCTGACCGAGGCGGTGGGCATGACCTGGGCCTCGGGCGCGCCGATCCGCCCCAGCTTCCGCTTCACCGGGGCGGGCCATATCGCTGGCTTCGGCGGCGTGATGACGATGACTCAGCTGTTCTGGTTCGTGCAGAGTCAGGCCGACGTGATGATCGCCGGGCGAGTGCTCGATGCGCATAAGCTGGGGGTCTACACCACCGGATTGTTCCTCGCGCAGCTGCTCGCCGCCAAGTTCGTGCCGCCGATCAACGAGGTCGCCTATGCCGCCTATTCGCGCAGCCATGCGGCGGGCGTGGAAGGCGCGGGGGCCGAGCCGCTGCTCGCCACGATCCGGCTTGTGATGCTGGTGGCGCTGCCCGCCTATGCCGGGATCGCTGCGGTTGCCCCGGTGCTGGTGCCGGTGCTGCTGGGCGCGCAGTGGCTGGAGGCCATTCCCCTGCTGCCGGTCCTGTGCGCGGCGATGGCGATGATGACGCTGCAAATCCTGTTTGCTCCTGCCACCAACGCGCGCGGCGTGCCGATGGCGGCGCTGCGGATTGCCATTCTGGGCAGCGTGATCATGCCGATCGCCTTCTTCACCGGATCGCATTTCGGTGTGATCGGCTTTGCCTGGGGTTGGGTCGGCGGAATGGGCTTGCTGACCGCGCTGACGGTACGCCTGTCTGGCCGGATTCTGGGGCTGCGGCTGGATGCGCTTGCCCGCGCCGTTGCTCCGCCCATGACGGCAGGACTGGCCATGGCGGCGGGGGTCAAGGGCGCGCTGTTGTTGCTGCCTGCGGGGCTGCCGCCATTGCTGGCGCTGATCATGGCCGTGGTACTGGGCATGGCGCTCTATTGCGGGCTGCTCACCGTGATCGCGCCGTCGCGCTTTGCCGAGGCGCTGCATTTTGTGCGCAACCGGGGCAATGCGGATCCTGTGCCGGCCGAGTGACCCCTCACAAAAGCGCGCGATTGACACCCGCGCACTGATCCGGTTGGGCAGGGGGTATGAGCATCACCCGACCCAGCCCTATCACCCGCAGCTATCCCACTGGCGGCATCGATCTTGCCGTGCACCACTGGGCCGCGCCCGACAGTAACGCCGCTGCCGCCCCGCTGGTGTTTGCCCATGCGACCGGGTTTCACGGGCGGGTGTTTGATGCGATTATCGAACGGTTTCCCGATCACCCTGCCTTCGCCATCGACTTGCGCGGCCATGGGCAATCGGGCGGCGGGCCGATCAGCGACTGGCGCGTGGTTGCGAGCGATGTCGCTGATTTTATTGACCAAGCCGGGATCGCTGGCGCGGTCGGCATCGGGCATTCGATGGGCGCGCACACACTGCTGCAAGTGGCCGCCGATCATCCCGCCGCCTTCACCCGGCTGGTGCTGTTCGATCCGGTGATCCTCGCGCCGGAATTCTACGCCCCGGGGCAGCCGCTCTACACCGCCGACAATCCGCACCCCGCGATCCGCCGCAAGCGCGATTTCGCGAGCGCCGAGGCGATGATGGAACGCTTCGCCACGCGCGATCCTTACAACCTGTTCGACCCGCGCGTTTTCGCCGATTACTGCCGCTTTGGCCTTGTTCCGGCAGCATCGGGTGAGGGGATGGAGCTGGCCTGTGCGCCCGAAGTCGAAGCCGGCGTCTATGCCTCAAGCCGCAGCAATGGCGCTGTGCTGGAGGCGGCAAAGCGCGTCCAGATCCCGGTGCTGGTAGTGCGCGCCAAGCACACCGATTTGCAGGATTTCAAGAGCTCGCCGACCTGGCCGGAACTGGCGTCGATCCTGCCGCTTGGCACCGATCTCTACCGCCCCGACATGACCCATTTCCACCCTTTCGAAGACCCTGCCGATGCCGCGCAAATCATTCGTGAATGGCTGGCCTAAACCCCCACATCCGCCAATTTTTCTGCTTTGCAGAAACATTGCCAAAACCTACCCCGCAGCGGCCAGTATATCACTGATATCGCGACGAATTGCCGAAATCATTCCAACATCGGGTTGTAGGATATTGGTCCTGATCTGGGCCGCCAAACCGCCATAAAAGGCGGTCAGGCTGGCGCGCAGCGGATGGCCCTGCGCGACTGATCGGGCGAGCCACAGCATGATGCTTTGCGCGCGGATCAGCGGTTCTCTGGGCACAGGCAAGCCCCGGTCTGGCGCGACCAAAGCCATGCCTAGCGCGCCCACCGCTTCTTCCAAACAGATGCGGGTCAGGTCACCGCTGCCCGACGCTTCGATCCGCGCGTCAAGCTCAACCCGGCGATAGGCGGCGGCAGGGTTGCGGGCGAGCATCTGCATCACATCAGCTCCTTAATTCTCATCACGCGGCGCGAAGTTGGCACGCACGAAATCCAGCGTCGATTGCGCCGCCGTGACCCGCTGGCCCGACGCGATCAGGCTGCGGCTCAACCGCAAGCGCAGAGCTTCCTGCTGTTCGGCGATCCGCTCAAGCCTCTCGTCCACCTGCTCCAGCTGGCGTTCAAACCGTTGCACCGATCCGCCGAGCGAGCCGGGATCCCCCAGCAGCGTGGCTTCGCGCGCAAAGCGATCAAACGCGGCGAACACACCCGTCGCCCCGGTGGTGAACAGTCCGGCGACCGCTTCCGGCGCGGCTTCGAGCGAGCGATTGAGCCGCGCGCTATCCAGCCGGAAGGTGCCATCGCGGTTGATCGCGAGGCCAAGATCACCCAGCGTGCGCGGCTCGTTCGCCCCGGCATTGGGGTTGACCACCAGGCTTGACAGCGCAGACAGATCACGGCGCAATTCGCGCGCCCCGGCATCGCTGCCCAATTCGCCGCCGAGCGGCGCGGCAACCGTGTTGAGCTGCGACGTGATGTCGTTGAGCGCGGCGACGAAATCATTCAGAACCGTCGAAATCGCCGAAGTGTCATTGCTGAAGCTCACCGTCGTCGGTGTGCCGATATTGGTTGCGGTGAGTTCCAGCGAGAAGCCGCCCGGCAGGCCGGTGACGCGGTTGGTGGGGCTGGTGATTTCGACGGTATCGAGCAGAAAGGTCGCATCGCCCGCGCTGCCGCGCAACTCACCTGCGTCAGCCGCCGGGCTCCAGGCGAGATAGCTGAGATCGCCCGGCGCCGCCGCACCGCCAGCGCCGACCGGTTCCAGCACAAAGCCATTGGCCGCGCCCTCTGCGCCCTTCAGCACCAGCTGCGCGCCGTCGCTGCCCTGCGCCACATAGGCGCTCACCGCGCCGCCGCTTTCGCGGGTGATCTTGGCGGCAAGCGTGGAAAGGGTATCGTCAGCCGTCACCGTGATCGCCAGCGGATCGCGCGCGGCATCGGGATCGAAGCTCGCGCCATCGACTGCACCGAACCGGATGTTGAGCGTGCCAGCTCCCACCAGCGCCGCGCCGCTGGCATAGGGATTGGTCACCAGCGTCTGGCTGCGCGCGAGCTGGGTGACTTCAAGCGCGAAATTGCCGCGCGGGGAGAGGCCTGCGGGCACGGTCGCCCGCGCCACCGCCGCATTGCCGATCGCGGCGCGCGGAGCGAGCTCGCCATTGCGGATCCGGTCCCCCAGCGCGCTCGCCAGTCCGGAAATCGAGCTGCGCAGCTGCGAGGCGGCGGAAACCTGCGCTTCCAGCGTTTCGCGCCGGGACTCCACCGTCTGGCGCTGGAATCCGAAGCTGGCTTCGGAAATGTCGGTCGCCAGCTGGTTGAAGTCGATGCCATTGCCAAAGCCAAGCGAATTGAGGATCGAGGAGCCAACGTTTTCCATATGCCAAAGAACGCCTGTTATGGGGAGAGATTAAGCCTTTCCTCCCCTTCAGGGGAGGGGGACCATCCGTAG
>JAKFWB010000257.1 GCA_021732945.1 Porphyrobacter sp. | reverse complement strand
TTCGGCGTGATCTGGAAGCATTCGCCCCCAATATCGTGCACCTTTCCTCGCCCGATCCATCAGGCCACGCGGCGCTGCGCTGGGCGCAGGACCATGACATTCCCGTGCTGGCATCAGTCCACACGCGGTTTGAAACCTATCCGCGCTATTACAACATGGCGTTTCTGGAACCCTTGCTGATCCGCATGCTGCGGCGGTTTTACAATCGCTGCGATGCGCTGGTCACCGCGTCGCAAAGCATGATCGATGAATTGCAGGCGATGCGGATGCACGACGATATCTCGTTGTGGACGCGCGGGGTGGACCGATCAATCTTCGCGAGCGAGAAGCGCGACCTTGCATGGCGGCGTTCGCTCGGCCTTGCGGATGATGACGTCGCCGTGGTCTTCCTTGGCCGATTGGTGATGGAAAAGGGGCTCGACGTGTTTGCCGAGACCATCGTGCAATTGCGCAAAGCCCAGGTGCCGCACAAGGTGCTGGTGATCGGCGACGGCCCGGCGCGCGGCTGGTTTGAACAGACGCTTCCCGGCGGGATTTTTGCAGGCTTCAAGACCGGCGCAGCGCTGGGACAGGCGCTCGCCAGCGGGGACATTTTCTTCAACCCTTCGATCACCGAGACTTTTGGCAATGTCACGCTGGAAGCCATGGCTTGCGGCCTTCCCGTAGTGGCGGCCGGAGCCACGGGCGCAGCAAGCCTGGTGGATGAAGGCGCGACCGGGCAGCTTGTCCCGCCGGGAGCAACAACCACGGAAACCGCCGCCCGCTTTGCCGCAGCGATCGCGCCCTATTGCACCGACGCACCCCTGCGCGCTGCCCACGGCGCGGCGGGCGAGGCGAAAAGTCGCACCTATGATTGGGACGCGATCAACCGCGTGGTGGCAGAAGCCTATATCCGCCTGATCGAAGAACGCCGGGTGTTGCAGGCAACGGAAGCGGCGTAGCCTACCGCGCTATTTGAGCACCCCAGCCACCGCCATCCGGCGCGCGTAGAGCAGTAGCGACAGGGTAACGATCCAGATTGCGACGTCGAGCGCGGGGGCCTCCATGCTCGCGGGCACGTCAATCAGCGCGTAATTGTAAACCGTGGTGCCGATCAGTCCAACCGTCGCGACCACCATCGCAGGGACCGCCCATTTCGAGCGCAGCAGTAGCAGCACCGATCCGGCAAACGCACCCCACACGCCCAGCGCCCACAGGGCGACGGCACCGGCGGGATAGCTGTCCATGAAGGCAATCTGTTCGGGCGTCATGCCCATTTCAGCGAGCATGCCGAATTCGGTGGTGACATAGCTCATCACCCCCATCGCGTTGAATAGCAGCGTCACCGCGCCAATCACCCAGAGGTGCCACGGCGTTTTGGCCGGGCCGGTCATTGCTTCGATCACAGGCTTCCCCTCCCCCATCCGGCCATTCGCTCTCTGCAACGACCCGAATGGAGGAGGAATACGCCTGTCTTGCACTTATTGCAATTATCCGGCGTCAGAGCCGTTCGATCCGCTTGGCCATTTCGTCGATCATGTCGACGATGTTGTTGATCGTCGCCTCATCAAGCTTGCCCGCCTTGGCGCGGTTTTTCAGCACAGAGCCGAGATTACCCATCGCCCGGAACACATCATGCGAGCGGACCGTGGTGGTGCGTTCGCCGTGACGGCCGAGGCGGCGCAGCAGTTCGGCGACTTCGACCTTGCGGTCTTCCAGCTCGGCCTCTCCCTGCGGGGTCACGGCATAGGGCTTCTTCGAGCCTTCGGCGTCGGCCTCGGCAATCGCACCCTCGTCTTCGAGCAGTTGCAGCGTCGGGTAAACCGCACCGGGGCTGGGAGCGTAACCACCGCCGGTCATCTCCTCGATGCCCTTGATCAGCTCGTAACCGTGCGAGGGGTTTTCTGCGATCAGTGCCAGCAGCGCGAGGCGCAATTCGCCGGTGCCGAACATGCGCCCGCGTCGGCCTCGGCGCCCGGGGCCGCGGAATTCATCGGCACCCTCGCCCTTTGCTTCCTCGGCATCCTCGTCGCCAAAGGGGCCGTGCTCCGGCCAACGTCCGCGCGCCTTCCAGCCTGGGCCGCCGACATTGAGGTTGCCGCTCATCGCCATCATCGCAATCGCTTCGCCAAGCTTGTACCAGCCATTGCCGCGTCCATATTTGTTCCAGGTCATCGCATTTCTCCATGCCTCGTGATGTATCCAAGATATATCGCAGACCTATCATAGCAAGGGGCACGCGGGCAGATGGTTCCATTTTCTGCCGACTGGCCTATCACGCCCGATGAATGACTGATCTGTTCGGACAAGATGCACTCCCGTCCCCAACCGGCGCGCCTGATGCCGATGCGCCGCTGGCCGACCGGCTGCGTCCGGCAAGCCTTGCCGAGGTGGTCGGGCAGGAGCACCTAACCGGCCCGGAAGGCGCAATCGGGCGGATGGTCGCGGCAGGGCGACTGTCGAGCATGATCCTGTGGGGGCCGCCCGGCACCGGCAAGACCAGCATCGCGCGCCTGCTCGCCGATGCGGTGGGGATGCGCTATGTCGCGATCAGCGCCGTGTTTTCGGGCGTGGCGGACTTGAAGAAGGCCTTTGCCGAAGCCGAGAAGATGGTCGGTGCAGGCCGCAAGACGCTGTTGTTCGTGGACGAGATTCACCGTTTCAACCGCGCGCAGCAGGACGGCTTCCTTCCCTATGTCGAGCGCGGCGTGGTGACGCTCGTCGGCGCGACCACCGAGAACCCGAGCTTTGCGCTCAACGCCGCGCTGCTCAGCCGCGCGCAGGTGCTGGTGCTGAACCGGCTTGACGAGGCGGCGCTGGCCGAACTGCTGGCGAAGGCGGAAGACCTTGAAGGCCCCCTCCCCCTCACCCTCGACGCCCGCACCGCGCTGATCGCGCAGGCCGATGGCGACGGGCGGTTTGCGCTGGGGCAGGCCGAGACGTTGTATGCAGCGAACCTGCCCGAACCGCTTGACCCGGCGGCGCTAGGCGCGTTCTTGCAACGCCGCGTCGCGGTCTATGACAAGGACCGCGACGGGCATTACAACCTCATTTCCGCGTTGCACAAGGCGGTGCGGGGGAGCGATCCGCAGGCCGCGCTCTATTACCTTGCGCGGATGCTGACGGCGGGGGAGGAGCCGCTGTTCCTCGCCCGCAGGCTGGTGCGGATGGCGGTGGAGGACATTGGCCTCGCCGATCCCCACGCCCTGCCACAATGCATGGCAGCGATGGAGGCGTATCGGTTTCTCGGCAGTCCCGAAGGCGAGTTGGCGCTGGCGCAGGCGTGTCTCTATCTCGCCACCGCGCCCAAATCGAACGCGGTCTACATGGCGCAAAAGGCCGCCTGGAAATCGGCCAAGGACACGGGCAGCCTCATGCCGCCGATGAACATCGTCAACCCGGCCACCGGGCTGATGGAAAGCCTCGGCTACGGCAAGGGCTACACCTATGACCACGACACGCCCGAGGGTTTTTCGGGCGATGATTATTGGCCGGAAGAAATGGAGCCCCAGACGTTCTACACCCCGGTCGAACGCGGGTTCGAGCGTGAGGTGAAGAAGCGCCTCGAATATTGGGACAAGTTGCGAGGGGAGAAATCCGATGGGTGAGTCCCCGCGCAGGCGGGGAACTCAGGCAAAGTCGCGCCAAGCCGATAGAGGCCCCCGCCTGCGCGGGGGCGCAAAGTAGCCGTGAGGTTCGCCTACTTCCTTGCTGTGGATTGGTCGGGTGCAAAGGGAGCGCGACAAAAGGGCATTGCGCTAGCGATAGCACAGGCGAAAGGCGGCGCGCCGGTACTCCTCCCCCCGCCCGATCCCAAGGGCTGGGCGCGGAGCGAGGTGCTGGCATTGCTGCGCGAACTAACAACGCCGACGCTGGTGGGCCTCGATCTCGGGATCAGCCTTCCTTTTGCCGATGCGGGCGCGTTCTTTCCAGGTTGGGACGCCTCGCCCGCCGATGCCCGCGCGCTGTGGGCGCTGATCGACCACCTGTGCGCCGATGATCCCAACCTTGAGGCAGGCGGATTCGTCACCCACGAACAGGCCGCGCGCTATTTCCGCCATGGCAAGGATGCCGAGGGCGACCGCTTCCTGCTCCCCGGCGCGGCCACCCGCGAGGGCCGCTTCCGCGTCGCCGAGACATCCCAGCGCAGCGCAGGCGTGCGGCCGGTGAGCAATTTCAACCTCGTCGGCGCAGCGCAGGTCGGCAAATCGAGCCTCACAGGGATGCGGATGCTCCACCGGCTGGGCAGCAAGGTGCCGGTGTGGCCGGTTGATGCCCTGCCCGATAAAGGATCGGTGGTGACCGAAATCT
>JAKFWB010000578.1 GCA_021732945.1 Porphyrobacter sp. | reverse complement strand
CAGCGTGATGATCGACGAGGATGAGACCGAGCTTGCCGTGCGGGTGCTGCACACGGCTTACGGGCTGGACGCGGTTAACTGACCGTCAGCCCGGTTCGGCTGAATTAACCATATCCGGTGACGCGGCTTTAACCTTTGCGGCCAGACTGTGCGCGCTCTCATCCACGAGAGCGAAAGGCGCAGATTATGGCCATCAAGGCCCACCTCGGTTCCCCGACCGCGATTGATGGCCAACGCACCGCCCCCCGCCGCGCTTTGCGGCTGGAAGCGAGCGGGCTGGCTTCCGATGGTGCCGAGGCCAATGTCGTCATCCACAATATCTCGGCCGTCGGTCTGCTGCTCGAAACCGATCTGGCGCTGACGTCCGGCGAGCAACTGACTCTCGATCTGCCTGAGGCCGGGATCGTAACCGCCGTGGTCGTGTGGCACAGTGATCGGCTGTATGGCTGCGCGTTCGAACTGGCGCTGACCCCGGCGGCCGTGGCAGCGGCACAGTTGCAAGGCGATGCGCCGGAGGACACTCCGCTCGGCAACCGCTTAGCTCAGCGGGTCGCGGGCATCGGCGGTGAGGCGCTGGGCGGGCGGATCAACCGGCTGCGGCGCGAAGCCGGACTGACGCTGGCCGATGTTGCCGCCAAGCTTGGGGTCAGCAAGCCGACGGTGTGGGCGTGGGAAAAGGGCAAGGCGCGCCCCCTGCCCGAACGGCTGGATGCCATCGCCGCTGCGCTGGGTGTGGGCGCGGACGCTCTGCGCGAGGCGCCGGGCGCAGGCGGTGACATTGCCGCCGTGATTGAAGAATGCCGCCTGCGCATCGCCAGCGCCTGCGGCAGCGCCCCGCAGGCTGTCCGGATCATGGTCGAACTGTAGTTTCGAAGCCACACCTGCGTGGCCCATCAATCATCCGTCGTGAAAAATACACCACTAATCGCTCAAACTTGTCCCAATTTATGGTAAACGAATTTCAAGTTGATTCGTTTTTTAGCCTTCTGAAACTAACCATCTTACTTACATTCACGCAGTAATTTCGAGCTATATCGAAAAATAGATTGCATTTTGTTTATCATGTTAGCTTCAGGTTAGGCAAATTAGCAAACGAAACGGCGAGTACTTGGACGGGTCGGGGCATCATCAGGATGAGATACGGGTTGAGTGACTTTGAAGGTCGCGTCTTGCACGGCTTGCTGGAAGAAGCGTCGAAAGACATCGTGATCCGGCTGGATCGGCATGGCTTCATCAATCACGCTTCGGCCAATCTGGCGGAGCTGGGGATGGATGTTGCCGGCGCCTTGCTGCCGCCGCACATCACCGATCTGGCTGAACGCGATCATGTCGCCTTTGTCAGCCAGCATGTCACCACCGCCTTGTCCGGCCAGGAAAAGGGTGGCTGGATCGAGTTTCCGGTGGTCACTTGCGATGACCGCGAGACTTGCCGTGATACCCCGTGCCAGCGCTGGTATGCGCTCAGCCTGCAACCGATGGTTGGCACAGGCGGCGCGGTCGAAGGCGCGCTGTGTCTGCTCCGGTCGGTCCAGCAGCTGCGCAATCTGGAGGGCGAATTGCACGCCCGCGCGGTCACCGATCCGCTCACCGGCCTTTCCAACCGGCAGGCCTTCTGCGCCAGCCTGCGGCGGCATCTGGGCAGCGGCGGCGGGCAGATGGTGGCGGTGATGGCGGTGGACGGCATGCGCGCGCTGCTGATGCGCTATGGCCAGCGGACGGCGGACGAGGTGCTGTGGGGCTTTGCCAAGTTCCTCGAAACCATGGCGCTGCCGGGGCACGAAGTCGCGCAGCTGGACGGTGAGCGGTTCGGCGTGCTGCTGCCGGACATGACGTCACGCCACACTCGCGAATGGGCGCAAGATGTGGTGGAAACTTTCTCCACGCTCGCCGCGCCAGTCTCGGCCAAATCCCCGCAGCTGACCGCAAGTGCGGGTCTGGCGCGGGTGGAGTGTACTGTCGACTGGACGCTGCGCGAGGCCGAGCTTGGGCTGGTGCTGGCCCGCGCGGGGGGCGGACGGCAGGTGGCCGCATCCACCTTGCGCCGGGCGGCCTGATACCCTCGCTAGACATCGGCTACTGGGCGGTTAAACACCCGGCTATGAGCCATATTGCCACCATTCTGCTGCTCGGTTCGGGCGAGTTGGGCCGCGAATTCGTGATTTCTGCCAAGCGTCTCGGCGCGCGGGTGATCGCTTGTGACAGTTACGATGATGCCCCCGCGATGCAGCTGGCCGATGCGCGCGAGGTCTTCTCCATGCTCGATGGCGAGGCGCTGCGCGCAGCGGTGATCAAGCATCAGCCCGATCTGATTGTCCCCGAGATCGAAGCCATTCGCACCGAAGTGCTGGGCGAACTGGAAGATCAGGGCTTCACGGTGGTCCCCTCGGCCCGCGCGGCGCAGCTGACCATGAACCGCGACGCGATTCGCGATCTGGCGGCGGGCGAGTTGGGCCTGGTGACCTCGCAATATGGCTATGCGGAAAGCTTTGCCGAGGCGCAGGAGGTGGCCGCGCGCATCGGCTATCCGCTCGTGATGAAGCCGGTCATGTCCTCATCGGGCAAGGGCCAGAGCAAGGTCGACTCGCCCGAAGCGCTGGAGGCCGCATGGCAATATGCCGTCGCCAATATGCGCGGTGACCGGGCACGGGTGATCTGCGAACAGTTCATCGCCTTCGATTACGAGATCACCCTGCTGACCGTGCGCCACAAAGACGGCATCAGCTTCTGCCCGCCGATCGGCCACAGGCAGGAACGCGGCGATTACCGCGAAAGCTGGCAACCGGCTGCGATGTCGCCCGCCGCGCTGGCAAAGGCGCAAGACATGGCCGCCAAGGTCGTCATGGCGCTGCAAGGCGACGGGCGTGGCTGGGGGCTCTACGGGGTCGAATTCTTCGTGCGCGGTGAAGAGGTGATCTTCTCCGAGCTGTCCCCCCGCCCGCACGATACCGGGAAGGTCACGCTGGTGAGCCAGGACTTGAACGAATTCGATCTCCACGCCCGCGCCATTCTGGGCCTGCCGGTCCCGGAAAGCATCGCTGCCCGCCCCGCCGCCTCCGCCGTGATCCTCGCCGACCGCGACAGCAGCGACTTCAGCTTTGAAGGCCTGGCCGATGCGCTCTCGCTTTCGCCTGACGTGGACGTGCGGATCTTCGGCAAGCCCGTCACCCGCCCCTACCGCCGCATGGGCGTCGCGCTGGCCCGGGCGGATGATGCGCCCGCTGCCGTAGAGCTTGCCAAGGCGGCGGCGTCAAAGGTGCGGATTGCTTATAACGGCTGACGCGATTAATCCGCCCGCCCATGACCACCTATCCCCACACCGCCGCCCTGATGCAGCGCGGCACCGACTTCCTTGGCTGCGACACCGCGATTATGTGCGGTGCCATGAGCTGGGTGTCCGAGCGCAATCTCGTCGCCGCGATCTCCAACGCGGGCGGGTTCGGCGTGATCGCCTGCGGGGCGATGACCCCCGAACTGCTCGACCGCGAAATCGCCGCGACCAAGGCGCTGACCACCAAGCCGTTCGGCGTGAATCTGATCACCATGCACCCGGGGCTGTTCGATCTGATCGCGGTGTGCCGCAAGCATGGCGTCACCCATGTGGTGCTGGCGGGCGGCATCCCGCCCAAGGGCTCTGTCGAAGCGATCAAGGAAGGCGGCGATACCAAGGTGATCTGCTTCGCCCCCACCCTCGCGCTCGCCAAGAAGCTGCTGCGGTCCGGCGCGGACGCGATGGTGATCGAGGGGATGGAAGCGGGCGGCCATATCGGCCCGGTCTCCACCTCGGTTCTGGCGCAGGAAATCCTGCCCGAACTCGCCGCCGATCACCCGATCTTCGTCGCCGGCGGCATCGGCCGGGGCGAGGCGATTGCCAGCTACCTCGAAATGGGCGCGGCAGGCGTGCAATTGGGCACCCGTTTCGCCTGCGCGAGCGAGAGTATCGCCCACCCCGATTTCAAGAAGGCGTTCTTCCGCGCCTCGGCCCGCGAGGCTGTCGCTTCGGTGCAGGTCGACCCGCGCCTGCCGGTGATCCCGGTCCGCGCGCTCAAGAACAAGGGCACCGAGGAATTCACCGCCAAGCAGCGCGAAGTCGCCGCATTGCTCGATGCGGGCGAAGTCGACATGCTTGAAGCCCAACTCCAGATCGAGCACTTCTGGGCAGGCGCCCTGCGCCGCGCGGTCATCGACGGCGATGTCGAGAACGGCAGCGTGATGGCCGGGCAATCAGTTGGCATGGTGACGAAAGAAGAACCTGCCGCCGACATCATCGCTGAACTGATGACACAATCCGAAACCGCGCTCACA
>JAKFWB010000401.1 GCA_021732945.1 Porphyrobacter sp. | reverse complement strand
GGCACAGCAACCCCGGCCGCAGGTGGCAGCACTGGCGGCGGGATGTTGGGCGGTATTCTCGGCTCAATCGTGACGGGAATGATGAAGCGCTGAGCCAAGGCGAGGGCAGATCAACCGCCTTCGCCGTGATGATCAGGGCCGTTAGAGCAGCGATCCCTGCTGGCTCGTATCTTCCCGCTTGGCGCTTTTGCCCACGTTCAAATCCATCAGCGGAATGTTGGGCCGCTTGCCCTGGAACAGTTCGGCAAGAGTGAGGATTTGCAGCCGGGGATAGGTGCGGCCCGTGGTGGGGTTCTCCCACAGGCCGACCGCCGCGGCATCGCGCTCCATCGCGCGGGTGGGGTTCTGTGCGGTGATGAACACGCCGAAGGGTGCGCGTTCGCGTTCGATCACCTGCGCCAAGCGGCCAATATCCTTCACCCCGATGCCGCCGCCCTTCACTTCGACGATGGCGCGTTGGGTAGCCTTGCCATCGGGCTTGAAATAGATGATCCCGTCAATCCCGCCATCTGCCCCCTTGCGCCCGCCCTTCCACGGCTGGGCCTCGACCACGGACAGCGCCCAGAGTTCAAACTGATGCTTGTCGCGCGCGGCGTTGACCTCTCCATTGAGCCTGCCTATATTGAGTTTGCCGGGAGTGCGTCACTTAGCACGTCGAGGCTATGGCCTCGCCCGGCGTCTAGGTCAAAACCGGTCCGCGCCAGTTTGCTTTGGGGAACCTCGCGATGCCCCAGCCGTCGATTTGGCCAACCGGCGAAGCTCTGAATGACGGTCGCAATTTGTCGAACCAAGTTCGATCATTGTGCGACTGCGCTCGCCAGATTGCGCCAGCCACCATGTCAACCAACTGTATGCCGACGCTCAAATGGCTTGGCGCGAAAAATAGTCCCTCAACAAAATTCTGATAGTTGGACGAAAATTGTCCCGTTTCCCTAACCAGACGCTCGTGCTGGTGCCTCATCCGATCATCATCCCCGCGCCCTCTATGGTCCGCAACGATCAAGCCAAAGCTATCACGCCCACTGGCACGGGTGATATCTTGAAGGAGATATTGGAATCGTTCAGTTACAGGCTTGTAGGTCCGGAAATACAGATCATCTTGTGAGTTTACGTTACCCAGACCAAAAGCTGTGGGACATTCGCTGACGCATGCCACAATTCTGCATGATTTTGTTTCTGTAATGATCGAAAAGACGCGCTCGCGAAAAGCGTTCCTATCTTCCTGTCCCCAAACCGCCATTGGGTTTTCCGCATCGTCATTCCTTGGCACGAAATAACGCCATTTAACTTCGCCATGGTAGCCTGTGGAACGCTTCAGGCCAGCGAGTTTGTCATGCATCCCCATCCAGCGGTCTTCTGTAATCACAAGCCCGGCCATCACGAAATAGTTAAGGTTCTCGATGCCGGGCTTTGGTGGCGTCCCACTCTCATCGACAAATAACAAATACATTGTGCTTACCTCGCGCTCACGGTCCGCATCGCCCGCAGCAATTCGAACGCGTCCGAATTGCCGCTGCGCATCACATCGTCGAACGCCTTTTCGGCGTTGTCATTCCAGTGCCAGGTATCCTCAAACGCCTCAATCTGCGCATCGCTGTCCGCGCCTTCGGGGGATTTGAACAGGATGTTGTAATTGGCGTTCGAATTGAACGGCGGGTCGAGATAGACCAGATCGACGCTCTCATCCGCGATATGCTCGCGCAGGACGTGGAGATTGTCCCCGAAATAGAGCTTGTTGGTCATATCCACCTTTTCCGCTGCTCGCTCGTGCTGAGCTTGTCGAAGCACGAATGCGCTGGGCATGAACGCTAGAAGAAGGACAGTCCTTCGACAAGCTCAGGACGAACGGGAGTGGGGGCAGGCTCAGGGCGAACGGAGGTGGGGACTGCCGCTCACTCCGCCGCCCGCGTATCCTCAAGATACTGCCAGATCCGGCTGACCACCACTGACCCTTCACCCACTGCGCTCGCCACCCGCTTGACCGATCCGGCGCGCACATCGCCGACCGCGAAGATGCCGGGCGCGGTGGTGGCGTAATCATCGGACTGCCCGGCTGCTGCGCCAGTCAGCACGAAGCCCTTGGTATCGGTTGCGGCGAGGCCAGAAAGCCAGCCGGTATTGGGCGCTGCGCCGATCATGATGAACAGCGCGCGGGTGGCGATGCGTTGTTCGCTGTCCTTGGTCTTCAGTGTCAGCGCCTCCAGCCATTTCTCGCCGTGCAATGCGGTCACTTCGCTGTGGTAATGGATCGTCACGCGCGGATCGGCCTCCAGCCGCTGCGAGAGATAGCTCGACATCGAAGCAGCGAGGCTGCTGCCGCGCACCACCAAGTGCACATGCGCCGCCGCGCGGCTGAGGAACATCGCTGCCTGCCCCGCATAATTGCCGCCGCTGATCACCACGACTTCGGTGTTTGCGCAGAAGCGCGCCTCCATCTCGGTCGCCGAATAGAACACGCCTGCGCCTTCCAGCTCCTCAAGATGATCGATCGGCAGGCGGCGATATTGCACACCCGTCGCCACCAGCAGCGCACGGGCGCAGAGTTCATCATTATCGTCGAGCTTGACGCAGTAGGAACCGTCCTCGCGCCGCGACAGCCCCTCGACCCGGCGCGGCATCACAAACCGCGTGCCGAACTTCATCGCCTGCACCTGTCCGCGCCAGGTGAGATCGGTGCCGCTGATCCCGGTGGGAAAGCCCATGTAATTCTCGATCCGGCTGGAAGTGCCCGCCTGCCCGCCCACGGCGGTATCCTCGATCACCAGCGCCTCGATCCCCTCGCTGCCGGCATAGACTGCCGCTGCCACGCCCGCAGGCCCGCCGCCCACGATCAGCAGATCATAGGTGCGCTGCGAACAGATATCGAGATCGAGCCCGAGATACTGCGCCACCTTGCGCGGGGTCGGATCGGCCAGCCGGGTGTCGGTGCCGAGGATCACCGCCGGTTCGTGCCCGATCAGCGTGCACACCGCCGTCGTCTCGTGATCGGTCGCGTCCATGTCATAGCTTTGGAACGGGATGCGGTTGCGCGACAGGAAGCGTTCGACCGCCTGAACCTTGGGATCACGGTCGGCGCCGATCACCTTCACCGCACTGTTGCGCAGCTCAAACTGCTTGCGGCGGCGCGCGGCGAAGACGGTGATGACGTGATCGGACAGCTCGGGCACCTGGCTCATCAGCGCCAGCATGGCTTCGCGCGGGGCTTCGATCACGCGGGTGTCCACGCTCGCGCGCATCCTGAGGTAATTGGTGCCGCGATTGAGGAAACCGATTTCGCCCATGAACTGCGTCGGGCCAAGGCCGTGTTCGAACATGCGTTCGCCCGTGTAGGGATTGACCACCTCGACCTCGCCTTCGAGGACATAGATGAAGCGGTCCATTGCCTCGCCGATGTCCATGACGATGGTGCCCGCGGGGTAGAACTTTTCGCCCCCGATCGCGCAGATGGCATCGACATGGGCCTGCGCCAGCGGCACCCGGCGCATGGTTTCAAGGTCTTGTCCGAGTGTTTCCATGCTGCCCTCCTGCTGTGCGGAGATTGCAACATGGTGTCAGGGGCGGGGGTTTGCAATTCGCTAACTCCCCCTCCTCTTGAGAGGAGGGGCGCGAGACTTGGTCGCGCAAGCGGCTTAGTCGCAGCGGGGTGGTGCCTTCGCAGGTGCTCGCTACGCTCGCCACCACCCCCAACCCCCTCCTCTGAAGAGGAGGGGAGAAAAAGTGCCTACCCCTTCGCTCCTGCGATATACCGGCTCACCGTGTTTCCGACGACGGAGAGCGGCGCATTGCCGCCCAGCACCACGGCGGTGTTGAACGCCTTGAAGTCATACCGCGAACCAAGCTCGGCCTGCGCGCGGGTGCGTTGGCGGACGATTTCGCTGTGGCCGATCTTGTAGCCGCAGGCCTGACCCGGCCAGCTGCAATAGCGATCCACCTCGGAGGCGACCTCCTCGACCTTCGATCCGTTGCGCTCGACAAAGAACTGCCGCCCCATCTCGCGCGTCCAGCGTTTGGAGTGCAGCCCGGTGTCGACCACCAAACGACAGGCGCGGAAGGCGAGGGATTGCAGATAGCCGAGCCGCCCGACCTTGAAATCGTCGTAAGCTCCCAGCTCATCCGCGAGCTGTTCGGCATAGAGCGCCCAGCCTTCGGAGAAAGCATTGAAGGCGAGGATCGAGCGGATCAGCGGCAGGCGGTTGCTGAACTCGCCCTCCCACACATGGCCGGGGATGCTCTCGTGGAAGGTGAGGTCGGCCAGATCATACTTGCGGTGCAGATCGGTGGTGCGCAGGTTGATCCAGAACCGCCCCGG
>JAKFWB010000176.1 GCA_021732945.1 Porphyrobacter sp. | reverse complement strand
ACAGGCAGCAGCAAAGCGACCAGGCCCGGCACGAAGCCCCAGCCCAGCCGGAGCCGGCCGAGCCCATTGCCAATGCCGTGGATGGCATCACCAAAGCTACCGATGGCTTGATGAATGCCATCGGGGGCCTCGTCGATTTCTTCGTAGACGGGCCGAAGCCGCCCCCCACGCCCGCCGAGCTCGAGCAGCGCGCCGCCGCGGCAGCAGCAGCCCGCGAGCGCAGCGCCAAGGATAATGAAGAGGCGGAGCACCGCCGCCAGGCGATCAACAACGGGGCACAGGGCACGCCCGAACAGGAGGAGATGTTGAGCCGCTTGCTCCAGCAAATCCAGGATGAGCCCGCCCACGAGCGCACTCGCGACCGAGGACGCGAGCGAACGCGCTGAATCGCCGGAAGCTGAGGCAGCGGACCGGCGGCCAGGCTTTCAGCCTCACAGTGCAGACCGACCAGCAAAGGTAATACGGCAATTCCGGCGCATGGCCGAAGAAACCGGGGGCGACGCTGCCCCACTCTACCGGGCCGGAGCGCTGGCAGAGGAAAATCTCGCCGGCGTGGCGCGCTTTGCCCGTGCCATGCGGCTGCTGCGCGCATTGCGGGTGCTGGTGGGGGCCCTAATGCGCACCGTGGCGCAGAGCCTCACCTGGTCGCCGCGGCAGGCCGTCACGCCGCCTGCCGTCAGTCCTCCGGCAGATAGTAGGGATTGGGCGCAGCCCGTTCCTGCCAGGTTTTCACGTTGAAATACGGCCGCCCGTAGAAAGCGACGGCATCGGACATGCCGGCGAGCCAGAGGAGGCCGGTGCCGGCCTCGAAGCCGATCAGCTCTTGCGGCAGGAAGAGCGGCCGGCTGATCACATGCGTTCCCTGGCTGATGCTGGTGCTCCCGTTGTTCGCGTTGGCGGTCACCGTGTCGCTTGAGGTGGTGACAGTGACGGTGCGTTGTCCCGCCCGCTTCGACATCCACTCGGCCGTTGTAAGGTCGTTCGGCGCGAAGCCCATGACCACGCCGGCATTGGCGATGAAGGTTTCCCAGCGTTCGCTGTAGAGCGATTTGAGCTGGTTGAGATCCTGCAGGATGGCGGCGATTTGGACTCGGTAGCCGCGCACCAGGCCGAAGGCATCCTCGAGCGGCCCGAGATGGCCGAGTGCCGCGAGCTCATCGATCAGCAGTAGCGTGCGCAGCCCACCCTTGCGGTAGAGAGAGCGCAGCGCTGTCACCACGACCAGGCGGAGCCACCGGCTATGCGTACGCAGCCGCTCCGCCGGCAGGATCACATAGACCGTCGTCGGCTCATGCTTCAGCCTGGCGAAATCGATCCCCGGCTTTCGCAAATCATCCTGTATCGGCGCGGAGAGCAGCCACCTGGTTTGCGTGTCGGCCGTCGATTGGATGCTCCCCAGCTCATTGGTGTTTTCCAGGAAGCGGCTCGCTAGGCTTGCAATCGCTGGGCCGCCCCTTGCCACCATGTGCCCCGCTGTGATGCGGAGGCCGCTCACCAGCTGCCGGCGGCTCTTGCCGCCCGGTGTCCTGGTTGTCTCGTACATGTTGGGCTGTGTCAGCAGCGCCCGCACATTGGGGAGATTGGCGTCCGCGCCGCTTTTGACCTTCTCCCACATGATCAGGCCGACCAGGAGCCCTTGCGCGGATTCCGGCCAATGCGGATCGTTGCCCTCGATCTTGATCAGCGCCTCACCGAGCGCTGCGGCGTCGTCGTAGAAGGTGGGGGCCCGCGGATCGAGGCTGGCGAGCGGATTGAAGCCGCAGCTCGCCACCAGGCCATGCTCGATCAGATAGCGATGCGCCTCGGGTTTGTCGGCAAGCGCCGCCGCCAGGGTGCCGAAAGGATCGAGGATCAGCACCCGTTGCCCGAGCTGGTGCTGATGCATGGCGGTGACCGCCGCCAGCTCGCCTTTCGGATCAATCGCGACAATTGACCGACCCTTGAGGCTGGTGCCGAGCAGGTTCGGCCCGAGGAAGCGCGTGAACTTCCCTGAGCCATTCGGCCCGAACAGCAGCAGGTGCCGCTCGTCGCCATAGATGATCGGATCACCGACATCGCGGGTCTAGCGCGTGAAGTAGCGGCCAAGATAGAGGCCGCCTGTCATCGCTTCCGGAAACTGCGCGCGCACCTCCCCCGCCGTGGCGATGCGCGCCGCCCCCAACTCATCCGCCATGATTAGCTAGGGCTCTTTCGCGTCATCGAGGGATTGACGTCGCAGGCCGGCCGCCGCCGCGCGCGCTTCGGCCTCACTCGCTAGCTTCGCGTCGCCATGCACAGCGGCCGGCGCCTTCGCCGCTTCTTCCGTCAGCGTGCGGAAGGCTTGCTCGACATGGAAGAAGTACCACTCGCCCCATTTTTCGCGGTGTGCATCGACCGATTTGAGATAGGCGTTGGCTTCCTGCTGATGCCGGTCATTCTCACGTTCGACCGTGATGCGGTTTTTCTCGTTCCAGGATTTCTCGTAGCCCTTGCGATAGGCGGCAAAGACGCTGGACATGGTTTCGGCTTTATTCGGAATTTCGTGGTAACTTAACCATTTCGTCGATGCAGGTTTCCGCATTATATGCTCGATTAATTCCTCTCCATAGAACGTTTTTATAATAAGTCCTGTTGCTGCATAGTATCCTCTGAATATCCACTTCTCATAAGCGATAAAAAAATCCAATATTTCCTGCTTTGGCTCCAGATAAAGCCTACCATCAGCATTTTCATGGATAAATTTATTTGCGCTGTATTGCCAGAATTGTGCTTCGCGTGCCTTGCGCTCCTCCTCCGAAATCGGCGGATTGGGATAGGCCTCGAGCATGGACTCCCAAATCTCAAACATGTCCTCGCGGAGGTTAGCCAAGTTTCCGTCAGGGTTATCCTTCACTATGATGTTCATCGCTTCCTTCGGCACTCGCGGGAAGAGCCTTTCCGGCCAGCGCTCCGCGCTCCGCGCGATAAGCTGCTCCTGCTTCTGCCGCTTGGCTTCCTCCTCGGCAGCGGCAAGCGCGGCTCTCTGCCTCTCCTCTTCGGCGGCAGCCTGGCGCTCGCGCCGGATTTCCGCATCGCGTTGCCGTTTCTTTTCCAGCTCCTCGCTGGCGCGCGCCGCTATGCCCTTTGCCGTCTTTACGGCCCAGCTTGCAAAAGGCGTCACGACCGCGGAGGCACCAAGCAGCAGGCCGCGGGTGCGCGGCGTCATTCGGATCATGGGCATCCGTTGAATCTCCGATGAGAATGGGGGAGGGGCGGCGTGCGCCCCGTGGTTAGAAGACGCCTGTTAGTGGCAAATCAGGATCGGGTCTTGCCGTGCTAAGCGCCGATGAGCCAGGGCCGCCCCAAGAACGACACCAAGCCAACCGGCCTTCAATTAGAACGGTGGTGAATCTGTACCAACAATCCGGACCGATCCAATCACCTTCTGTACGAACAAATACTACTGAAGGATCTTCAGGCTCTACACCTGTCGAGACGGACGTGGAGAGTTCGTCGAGCGATGCTGTGGCAGATTTGGAGGAGAAGGTCATTCGGGGTCCCCTGTGGACCAGGACCAGAGGAAAACCCGCCGAGCTGATGCCCGGCGGGTTCCCAGTCCTGTCAGCTAATGGCGGCAGGGAAGCCCGGCAGTGGTACTTGGCCGGGCAACGGAATCTGACCTGGAACGGGAATCTGACCAGGTGCGGGGTTCTGGTGGCGGGTGGTCATGGCGGCTTTCTTCCACTGTGCGCGCCACCCCAATTGGCGGCGGCAGGCGGAACGTAAGGGCGATCACGCCCTCTCGTCAACCATTTTGTGGCCCACAAAAATGCTTATGGGTGGGTGCGTTGTCTCTCTGTTCGTCGCACGATCCGACGAGCTCTTCTCAGTTCACCCTCTGAGCTTTCATCTAAGCTAGCGTCGAGAATTTCAGAAAACTTGGGGATACGTAAATGTGAGGGCAGGAGGCGGCCCCCTCGTGAGTAATTGTTAACCGCCATAGCGGCAGACGGGTCTTTTTTCCGCAATGTCCGCAAGTCTACTGCGCCGGCGGCGATGAGCGGCTGCCAACGCTCCTCAAGGAAGCGTACAATGTTCCAGCCATATTTCTGATGCGCCTCAGCGTAGGTTTCTGTCGGCCAATCCATGCCGGGCGGTAACACGCCGGGTGTCGGGCGAGGTGGCTCCATTTTTGCCATCAGTTGAGCCGGATCGACGCCCGCTGCGACCGCTTGTGCTATTTGTTCAACAAGGGTGACCAAACCTTCGAGAGCATCGGGCTTTGATATCATTGGCGCTAAAATGCCAGCGAGGGCTTGGCGGAAATCTACAGGAATATTAGTCATAGTCACGC
>JAKFWB010000282.1 GCA_021732945.1 Porphyrobacter sp. | reverse complement strand
AATGCCCGAATCGGTCAGGTCCTTGCCATACATCTCGTAATCGACGCCGAGCGCGACCCAGCGCATCGCCCAATCGACCTTCCACTGGCACTTGGCCATGCCGCCCAAAGCGGATTGCTCGACAGTTCTGCCGTCTTCATCGGTAAAGCGGATGATCCCGGCGGCAGCGTCCATCACTTCGATCGGCACCTGCAACACCGCGCCGGTGGTGGGGCTGATCGGCATGAGCGGCGAATAGGTCTGCCGCCGTTCCTCGCCCAGTGTCGGCAACATGATATCGAGGATCGCGCCGAAATTGGCGAGCACGCCCTTCAGCGCATCGTCAAACTTGCCACCATTGTAGCAATCGGATGAGCTGACGAATTCATATGCGAACCCGAACTGATCGAGAAATGCGCGCAGCATCGCGTTGTTGTGCGCGGCGAAGCTTTCGAACTTCTCGAACGGATCGGGAATGCGGCTCAGCGGCTTGCCCAGATGCTCGGCCAGCATATCGCGGTTGGGCACGTTGTCGGGCACTTTGCGCAACCCGTCCATGTCATCGGAGAAGGCCACCAGCCGGGTCGTCGCCCCGCCGGTCAGCGCTTCGTAAGCGCGCCGCACCAGCGTGGTGCGCAGCACTTCCTGAAAGGTGCCGATATGCGGCAGGCCTGATGGGCCATAGCCAGTCTCGAACAGCACGCCGCCCGCTTTGCCTTCAGGCAGCCGCTTGGCCAGGCGCTGCGCCTCCTGAAACGGCCATGCCTTGGAGTTCTGGGCTGCGGTGATGAGGTCTTGCGGCGTTATGGTCATAGCCGGGCGGCTATTAGGCAAGGTGCCCCGGCTTGCAAGCACGAAGGGCGATCACTGGGCCCGGCGCTTCCGGCTATCAGGCAAATACTTCGCCGTAATCCGCCCGATGCTCTGCCTTGAACCGGCGCATCATGCCCGGCATCAGGAACAGATCGGCGAAGATCCACACGATCCACGCCACCAGCCCAATCATGCCAAGCGGCGGGAAGATGAACAAGATAACCAGCGACACAATCGCCAGGCCGATCTGCATCAGAGCAGATTCTTTCTGGCCGCAGTAAAACCGGTGCAGCGATCCCTGCCCCGCCACGAACCAGAACAGATAGGCAAGCCCCAGACTGCGCTTGCTGGGTTCCCCAAGAATCCAGCGCTGTCCGGAAGGGCGGCGCACCGCGCCCGCACCGGGGCGGCTCTGCATGGCGGCGCGAACATCTTTCTCGGGCATCGGTGACCAGGTTTGGCCAGCGCTGGCGTCGAGCCGGGTTGCCGGGCGGGCACCATTGCGCAGGCCTGCCAGCGGATCAGAAGAGGTATCGGGCGCGGCACCCACGGCTTCGGCGGAGCCGGTGTTGCGCGCCCGTTCCGAAGCCAGAAAAGCCTCGCGCCGGGCGGCCATGGCGTCATCCTGGCTCGGGACCGGAGCGGCAGGGCGCGGGGCCACCGGTGCGATCTCGCCAGGGGCCAGACCCTTGCGTCCAAAGCTCATTCTATCCCTCGTCACGATTGCAGCAGATGGTTCGACCTTGGCAGCAAAGGGTTAACCGCCGGTTATAGGTGGGAATACTCTGCCTTCGCTGGGCAAAGCGCTGGAGCGGCGCGTTTACATCGCGGGTCGCCTCGCCCATGCACGCGGGGTGAGCTCGCCCTCTGCCCCGCCTGATCCGATTGCGCTGCCCGCGCTGCATGCCAGCCACGGCGGACATTGGTTGCGCGCGGCCACGGGAAGCACCAATGCCGTGTCCAAAGGCGACGCGATCATGGCGGCCGCCGATACCCCGGTGCTGCTGATCAACGCGCCGCTGGTCGCGAACCGATTGGGATATCCCGATCTTTCTGGGCTGGACGTGCTGGAGGCCTTTGCCTTCATTCACCCCGCCCGCTTCTGCGTCCCGACGCCGCGCGGGCTGGCCGAGGCGCTGGGCCTGCCACTGGCGGAAAGCGACGAGGCGGTGCCCGAACTGCTGCAACGCGCGGCGGGCGCGCTGATCGCTGCCTGCCGCGATCCTGAATGGTTCGAACGCGAAGGCGGATGGAGCGCGCTCCTAAGCCTCGAACGGCTGCGCTGGCCGTGGGCGCAGGTTTTGAAGCCCCACATTGCCAAGCCCGAAAAGGCCGAACGCTGGCTGTTTGCCCGCCTGCCCGAATGGGAAGAGGTCGCCGATCGCCCCGCCCCCCGGCAGATCGAATTGGCACCAGAGGCGGTGCAAGGGCAGCTCGCTCGTCTCACCGGCGCTGGCGCAGAACAGCGCGAAGGCCAGCGTGCCTATGCGCAGGATGTTGCCCGCATCTTCGCCCCCCGTTCCGCCCCGGGCCGCCCGCATCTTGGGCTGGCGCAGGCGGGCACGGGGATTGGCAAGACGCTGGGCTATCTCGCGCCTGCCTCACTATGGTCTGAACAGAGCGGCGGGACGGTGTGGGTATCAACCTTCACCAAGAACCTCCAACGCCAGCTGCGCGCCGAAAGTCGCCGCGCCTGGCCAGCCAAACGCGCCGACGGATCGCCGCCCGTGGTGGTGCGCAAGGGGCGCGAGAATTACCTCTGCCTGCTCAACCTTGAAGATGCCTTGCAGGGCGGGTTTGCCGGCCGCGCGGCGATCATGGCGCAGCTGGTGGCGCGCTGGGGGGCCTATACCCGCGACGGCGACATGGTGGGCGGCGACTTGCCCGGCTGGCTTGGCACATTGTTCCGCAAGCGCGGCATCGCGGCGCTCACCGACCAGCGCGGCGAATGCGTCTATGCCGGGTGCCCGCATTACCGCAAATGCTTCATCGAGCGCGCCGCACGGGACAGTGCGCAAGCCGATCTTGTCATCGCCAATCACGCCCTTGTGATGGTCAACGCCGCGCGCGCGCGTGATCCGAGCCAGCGTCCCACCCGGCTGATCTTCGACGAAGGCCACCATGTCTTCGATGCTGCGGATTCGACCTTCGCAGCCACACTTTCCGGGCAGGAGACGATAGAGCTGCGGCGCTGGATCATCGGACCCGAACGCGAAGCGCGCGGGCGCAGACGCGGACTTGCGGCGCGGCTGGCCGACATCGCGAGTTACGACGAAGCCGGGGCCGAAGCGATCGCCGCCGCATGCAAGGCCGGGCAATTGCTTCCCTCGGACGGCTGGCTGCAACGGCTCACCGAAAATGCGCCCTTCGGTCCGGTCGAAGCGCTGCTCGCCGCAGTGCGGGCTGCGACCTATGCCCGCGATGAAAGCGGCGGGATTGATGCAGGCTATGCGATCGAGACCGAGGCGGCCGGACTTCCCGGCGAAGTGATTGAAGCTGCCAGCGCCGCCGCCGAAGCGCTGGCAGCAATCCGGGTGCCGCTGATCCGGCTGAGCGGTCGGCTGGAAGCAGTGCTGGCCGATCCGCCCGATTGGCTCGACACCCAGGGCCGGGCGCGGATCGAAGGTGCGCGCTTTGCGCTCACATGGCGGATCGATCTGATCGCGGCGTGGGAAGCGCTGCTCGACCGGCTGGGCGGCCCGGCCGATCCCGAATTCGTCGATTGGCTTGCAGTGGACCGGTCCGAAGCACGCGAATTTGATGTCGCCATCCACCGGCGCTGGCTCGATCCGATGAAGCCGTTTGCGCGCGTTGTGCTGGAACCTGCGCACGGCGTGTTGTTGACCAGCGCGACGCTGACCGACCGCACCACTGATGGCGATTCGACCGGTGCCCAATGGGCCAGCGCCATCGCCCGGTCCGGCGCCGCCCATATCGACAGCGCGCCGCTGCTGTCAGCGGCAACAAGCCCGTTCGATTACGCCGCCCGGGCCGAGGTGCTGATCGTCACCGATATCAAGAAGGGCGATCTGCCCGCGCTGGCAGGGGCATATGCGCGGCTAATCGAGGCTTCTGGCGGCGGAGTGCTGGGCCTGTTCACCGCGATCCGGCGGCTGCGCGCGGTCTATGGCCGGATTGCTGATCGGCTCGCCCGGGCGGACCTGCCGGTCTATGCCCAGCATGTCGATCCGATCGACACCGGCACCTTGGTCGATATCTTCCGCGATGATCCGCGTGCCAGCCTGCTCGGCACCGATGCGCTGCGCGATGGAGTGGACGTGCCGGGCCAGTCGCTGCGCTGCGTCGTGCTGGAGCAGGTGCCATGGCCGCGCCCGGATATCCTGCACAAGGCCCGCCGCGCGGCGGGCGGTGGCAGCACCTATGACGACCGGATCATCCGCGCCAAGCTGGCGCAGGCCTTCGGGCGGCTGATCCGCAGCAAGGATGATGCCGGGCACTTCATCGTTCTGTCCCCCGCCTTTCCCACCCGGCTGCTATCCGCCTTCCCACCCGGAACCCCGGTGC
>JAKFWB010000280.1 GCA_021732945.1 Porphyrobacter sp. | reverse complement strand
TGGCGCGCACAGAGCCCATGCCGTTGCATAGGTTGCAGGTCCGCTCGCTGGTGCCCGGCGTGGCACCCGAGCCATCACAGGTATCGCAGGACTGGCTGACTTCGATCTCGATCTCGGTCGTCTTGCCGTGGAACGCCTCTTCAAGCGTGACCTGCATGTCATAGCGCAGGTCCGCACCGCGACGGTTCTGCTGGCGCTGAGCGCCGCCGCCGCCGAATGCGCCGCCGAAGATGGTTTCGAAGATATCGCCGATATCGCCAAAATCGCCGCGGCCACCGAAGCCACCGCCACCAAAGCCGCCGCCGCCATTCATGCCCTGCGTGAAGGCTTGATGGCCAAAGCGATCATAGGCCGCCCGCTTCTGCGGGTCCTTGAGGCAATCATAAGCCTCGCTGATCGCCTTGAACTTGGCCTCAGCCGCCGCGTTCCCAGGATTGCGATCCGGGTGATACTGCATCGCAAGCTTGCGGTAGGCGCTTTTCAGTGCAGCGGCATCAGCATCGCGCGGAACAGAAAGAACGCCATAATAATCACCGGTAGCGCTCATTCATCACCGTCATCCATGATCGTCGGGAGAAGGTCATTGTTTTCCTCGATCCGCAACATGCGAACATCGCGCACGGACGCAGAGAACCACGGAAACCTCCGGTTCAATTTCTGAACAGTCAACACGCATTTCACTGCATCAACAGTATCATCACCAAAATAACCGCTGCCCTGAACCCATTCAAAGCCCCGGGCGGTCAGGAAGCCCCGAATTTCACCGTAGGCATTCGTATAGGATGGCCCCGGATAGGCCTGCTGCAAGGCTGCGGTATCAAGGTCGAATATGATTGCATACATACTCTTAGATACTCCAGAATTGTGACCCGCGCGGCTATTTCGATCAAATGCCCGGAAGGAATTCTGATCGGAACCTGAACGGGCCAAAATTGACATGTCTTTTCTCGCCTAGATCTTAGAAGCGCTAGATTAGCCCTTCTTGTCTTCATCAACCTCGGAGAATTCGGCGTCGACCACATCTTCGTTCGCTGCCGTTTCGCCCGCAGCCTCTGCCGAGGCATCCGGCCCAGCTGCCTGCTGCTGTTCGTAGATCTGCTGACCCATCTTCATCGCCGACTGGGTAAGCGCCTGCGACTTGGTATTAATGTCGTCGGCATCCCCGCCTTCAAGCGCAGTCTTCACCGCCGCGATGGCTTCTTCAACCTCGGTCTTGAGCGCGGCGTCGATCTTGTCGCCGTGCTCTTCAAGCTGCTTTTCGGTGGCGTGGACAAGGCTGTCGGCCTGGTTGCGCGCTTCCGCGGCCGCCCGGCGCTTCTTGTCTTCCTCGGCGAACTTTTCGGCATCCTTGACCATCTGGTCGATGTCGTTGTCGCTGAGACCGCCCGAAGCCTGGATCTTGATCGTCTGCTCCTTGCCGGTGCCCTTGTCCTTCGCCGCCACGGACACAATGCCGTTGGCGTCGATGTCGAAGGTCACTTCGATCTGCGGAACACCGCGCGGTGCGGGCGGAATCCCGATCAGGTCAAAATTGCCGAGGATCTTGTTATCCGCCGCCATTTCGCGTTCGCCCTGATAGACCTTGATCGTCACCGCGCTCTGATTGTCTTCAGCGGTTGAATAGGTCTGGGTCTTCTTGGTCGGGATCGTGGTGTTGCGGTCGATCATGCGGGTAAACACGCCGCCCAGCGTTTCGATGCCGAGCGAGAGCGGGGTCACGTCGAGCAGCAGCACGTCCTTGACGTCGCCCTGCAACACGCCCGCCTGAATGGCCGCGCCCATGGCGACGACTTCATCAGGGTTCACGCCGGTGTGCGGCTTTGCGCCGAAGAACTGCTCAACCACTTCGCGCACGCGCGGCATGCGAGTCATCCCGCCGACAAGGATAACCTCGTCGATCTGATCCTTGGAGATGCCAGCGTCAGCCAGCGCCTTCTTGCACGGATCAAGCGTACGCTGAATCAGCGCGTCGACCATCTTTTCAAGGTCGGCGCGGGTGATCGTTTCCACGAGATGCAGCGGAGTGGTGGAGCCACCCTCCATGCGTGCAGTGATGAAAGGCAGGTTGATTTCGGTGGTAGCCGCACTCGAAAGTTCGATCTTGGCCTTTTCAGCCGCTTCCTTCAGCCGTTGCAAGGCAAGCTTATCGGTCTTGAGGTCCATGTTTTCCTTCTTCTTGAAGGAATCCGCCAGAAACTCGACGATCGCGTTGTCAAAATCCTCACCGCCAAGGAAAGTGTCGCCGTTGGTCGACTTCACTTCGAACACGCCGTCGCCGATTTCGAGGATCGAGATATCAAAGGTGCCGCCGCCAAGGTCATAGACTGCGATGGTCTTGCCATCGTTCTTGTCCATCCCGTAGGCGAGCGCGGCCGCCGTCGGCTCGTTGATAATGCGCAGCACTTCAAGGCCAGCGATCTGGCCGGCATCCTTGGTTGCCTGACGCTGGGCGTCGTTGAAGTAGGCGGGCACGGTGATGACCGCCTGCGTCACGGCCTCGCCAAGATAGCTTTCGGCGGTTTCCTTCATCTTTTGCAGGATGAAGGCGGAAATCTGCGAGGGGCTGTAATCTTCGCCGCCTGCATTCACCCACGCATCGCCGTTCTTGCCCTTGGTAATGGTATAGGGGACCAGCTCCATGTCTTTCTTGGTCAGCGGGTCTTCAAACCGGCGACCGATCAGGCGCTTGATCGCGAACAGAGTGTTGTCGGGGTTAGTCACCGCCTGACGCTTGGCCGGCTGCCCGATCAGGCGCTGGCCATCCTTGGTGAAGGCGACGATTGACGGCGTGGTGCGCGCGCCTTCGGAATTTTCGATCACCTTGGGCTTGCCACCATCCATGACAGCAACGCAGGAATTGGTCGTTCCAAGGTCGATACCGATTACTTTACCCATTTTTACCCCATCCATCTGGTCAGTGTTGGACACCGCGCACGGCGCTTCCCGATTGGAGGCAAAGCGCATTGGGCGGCTCGATTGTGGGCGGGATATAGGTGCGGTTTCGCTTGGCACAAGAGACCGCCGCCCCTAGTTTTGCCGCCATTCCACAAGGGAGACAGTTGAAGTGACCATGATGAACCGCGCCGCCTGCACAACAATTGCGGCGTTGAGCCTGCTCGGCCTTGCCGCCTGTTCCGAGGAGAAAGCGGATGCGCCGACGGATGCCGCCAGCCCGGTTCTGGTCAAGGGCGTGTCGATTACCAACCCGCGTCTGGTGCTGGCTCCGGTCGCGGGCAATCCGGCGGCGGTCTACTTCGATCTTTCCTACGCGGGCGACGCGGGCGTAACCCTCAGCAGTGTGACGGTTGAGGGCGCGGGGATGTCGATGATCCATCAGACGGTCGAGAAAGATGGGACGTTGTCGATGATGGATGCCAATCCGATTGCGCTCACCACCGGCAACCCGGTGAGTTTCGCGCCCGGCGGGATGCATGTGATGGCGATGCAGCCTTCAGCTGAATGGGCGCCGGGCGGGACGGTGAAGGTCACCCTCACCCTGTCCGACGGCACCACCCACAGCTTTGACGCCGCCGTGCGCGCCGCCGGGGAAGAACGCTGAACGCTCCGCTGTCAGACATTGATCGGGATGTGCCTGCACAGGCCGTCCCCTTTGCTTGCCCGGTCGGCGGAGAGCGGCCGCTAACGCCCGGCGAAGTCGCGCTCGCCCTCAGCATGTTCGGTGATGCGATTGACTATGCCCCGGTGCGCATCCGGCGGCGCAAGTTCTTTCCGCTGCACCCGCGCAAAGTGACAATGGCCCCGCGCGGCCACCTGCATTTTCACCCCGACGCGCACCATTACTGCGACGATTTCGCCACAGCGCCGTTGCACCATCAGGCCCATTTCATCCACGAAATGGTGCACGTGTGGCAGGCGCAGACCTTGGGCGAATGGTATCTGATCCTGCGCCGCCACCCGTGGTGCCGCTATGACTACGCGATCAAACCGGGCTGGAAACTGGAGCAATACGGGATCGAGCAGCAGGCCGAGATTGTGCGGCACGCGTTTTTGCTGCGTCGGGGGGGCAAAGTGGCGGGCGTGGCGGATGGGGCTGCTTATGACGCGCTAGTGGCTTTCCAAGGCGCGACGCCTTAACATCTCCTTTTCAATGAGATGCTATTGTGGCGCCGTCATTTGAGATGGGGTTCACTAGCCATGAACAGGTTTGACCGAATTCTGGAGTTTTCCAGCGCTAGAGCATCGGATTGAATTTGTGAATCGAGGGATTCCCAAGGCCTGTGGATTGTGATTCACCGTTGTTGGAGGTGGATCATGGGCACATGTCGATCGGAAGATTTGCGGGTTCGGGTGGTTGCTGC